>NZ_JBARCR010000958.1:0-4742 GCF_049794275.1 Trebonia sp. | reverse complement strand
GGCCGGCCACGCTCGTGGCCGGCCCGACGTATTTCACCCTGCCTGCATCGTTTCTTAAGATTCCCGCCCATACCCCGCGCCTGCGGGGTAGGGGTATGAAGCCGTGCCGGACGCCCGCTCCCCCGCTGTGGAGGTGACTGGCCTCATGAATACTGACCCGCTGAGCACTGGCAGCGACTCGCTGGCCTTCTCGGTCTCGCGGGAAGCCGGCTATGCGGTGCTTTCGGTGGCCGGGAACATCGACACCGGCACCGAGCAGCGGTTCCGCGACGCCCTGGCATCGGTGCTGGCGCACGGGGCGCCGCGGATCGTGGTGGATCTGTCGCGGGTGGCGTTCATGTCATCGGCCGGGGTCGGCGTGCTGATGGGAGTGCGCCGGGTGCTGGCGGACGCGGGCGGGTCGCTCGTGCTGGCATCCCCGCACGGGGAGGTCGCCCAGGTGCTGTCGATTACCGGCGTGGCCGAGGTGATCCCGGTGGCCGCCAGCGTGGCGGACGCGGTAGCCGCGCTAGGTTCCTGACGACCAGCCGGGCGTCAGCGGGGCTGCGGCAGGGCGGGCGCCAGCTGTTCGAGCTGCCCGACGCCCGTCATGAGGTCGGCGCCACCGCCACCCGCTGGCGGCAGCAGTATCACGTGATCCGCTCCGGCGGCCAGGTGCGCGGCCACCGTGGCCGCGATCGACTCCGGATCCCCGTGGGCGACGATCGCGCTGACGAGTTCGTCGCCCACCGCGGCGATCTCCTGATCCGGATAGCCCAGCCGGGCGATGGTCGCCGCGTACCACGACCGGCTGAGCGAGGTGGATACCGCGTCCCGTGCCCTGGCCCGTGCCGTCTCGCGGTCGGCGGTATCGGTGATCACCGATAGCCCGACGGCGAGCAGCTTGTCCGGGCCGAGCGCGTCCCGCGCCTGCGCGGTGAACGCCGGCGGCAAGCCAGCAGGCAGCGCGCCGTCCGCCATGTCCCGGGCCAGCGCGATCATCTTCGGGCCGTTCGCGGCGACGAGCCGGGGATAGGACGCCTCCAGGGCGGGCGTCATGGTCGGGGCCGCCATCCGCTCCAGGTAGTCGCGCATCGCGGCCAGCGGGCTGGTCCACTCCCTGCCGACGGCGGCCGCCTGCTGGGGATAACCGGTGCCGAGGCCGAGCACCAGCCGGCCGGGATAGGCCTGAGCCAGCATGGCGGCGGCGCCATGCGCGGTCTGCGGCGCCCGGGCCCAGATATTGGCGACGCCAGTGCCGAACGTCATCCGCTCGGCGGCCGGAAGCAGCAGGGCCAGCTGCACGAGAGGATCCCTGCCGCCGACCGTCTCGTTCACCCACGCGGTGCGATAGCCGGCGCGCTCCAGCCGGACGACCGCCTCGCGCTGAAGGCTGACCGGCGGTGTGCTCGTGAACGGTATCGGCAGGTAAACGCCGACCGGCCCGAGGGACTGGCGGGCCGCGCCGGCCACGCTGGCGGATCCCATGGATGTCACCGTATTGGCTCGGCCGCTCCCTGACTACGCTGGGGGGGAACCGAGCTAAGGAGCAGCGGATGACTCAAGCCTGGCCAGCGGTTTCTTACGATCGGTGGGCCCCGACGTGTGACACGCTGCACGCCCATACCCAGGTGCTCGGCAAGCTGGCCATCGCGTTGTCCCCGCCCGAGCCGGAGCTGCAGCACGGAGCGCTGCGGCTGACGGCGCGCGGCTGGGAGACCGCTCCGCTGCCCGCGCCCGACGGGTCGGGCTCGCTGGTCGTCGCGCTGGACCTGCGCTCGCATGAGGCGGTGGCGGAGCATAGCGACGGGCACGCCGAGCGGGTGCCGCTGACCCCTGACCGGCCGGTCGCGGACGTGACCAGGGAGGTGCTGGCCGCGGTGGCCCGGCTGGGCGGCGCGGTGCGAATCAACCCGGCGCCGCAGGAGGTCCCGTGGGACGTGCCGCTGGACGAGGACTACGAGCACGCGCGGTATGACCCTGGCCACGTCCGCGACTACTTCGCGGCGGCCACCCAGGCCGCGCTGGTCCTCGCCGCCTTCCGCGCGCCCTTCCGGGGCCGGTCGACACCGGTGAACGCCTGGTGGGGCTCCTTCGACCTCGCGGTAGCGCTGTTTTCCGGCGCACCGGTCGACCCGCCGGGAACCGATTTCATCATGCGGAACTCTGGGGACGCCGAGCAGTTCATCGTCGGCTGGTGGCCCGGCGATACCCGGCACCAGGGCGCGGCTTTCTTCGCCTACGCCTACCCGAAACCAGCCGGATACGAGGACGCCGCCTTGTCCCCGGCTGCCGCGCACTGGGACGAGAACATCGGCGAGTTCATCCTGGACTGGGACGACGTCCGCGCCGCCCCAGACCCCCACGCGGCGGCGCTGGAGTTCGCCCGCTCGGCGTTCCGGCACTCCTGCGAGATATGCCAATGGCGCCCCGGCCTGCTCGCCAGCACCGAGGGCAGCCCGCCGCCCGTCAGGTAGGCCGCGAGCGCGCTCAGCGGGAGCTGGTCGCCACCGGCGAGCGGGTGCGGAAGCGCAGCGTCGAGACCGTCACCACCCTCACCGCGCAGGAGGCCTACATCGCCCAGCTCGCGCGGGACGGGCTGACGAACCCGGAGATCGGCACCCGGCTGTTCCTGTCCGCGCGGACGGTCGAATGGCACCTGCGCAAGATCTTTACCAAGCTCGGCATCAGTTCCCGGCGGGAGCTGCGTACCGCGCTGGCGCAGTCCGGCGAGGACCGCCAGCCGGCCTAGCCGAGGAATGCCCCGACGTCGGCAGCGAACTCGGCGTGATGCTGGAACAGGAAGCCGTGCGCCGAGTCGGGGTAGATCTTCAGCCGCGCGTCCGGGATCAGGCCCGCGAGCAGGTAAGAGTACCGGGGCAGGATCATCGGGTCGCTGTCGCCGTTCGTCACGAACACCGGCACGCCGATAGCGCACAGCCGCTCCAGCAGGGCGTGCTCGGGGATTCCCCAGGCGCAGACAGCGTCGTACTGCGCCTCACGGGTAGCCCACGTGGTCGCGGTGTCCCGGTCGTCGGTCCTGGCGTACATGCGCCGCAAGGCCTCCCTGCCCGCTTGCAGGCTGGACGCCGACCGGGCGAAGAACACATCCAGGTAGGCCTCCGGGGTGGTGTGCGGCGTGCCGACCGCGCCGATCACCTCGGCCGCCCAGCCATGCATGCCGGCCGCGCCCTTGGGCGCCGAGGAGGCGAGCACCAGCCTGCGGACGATGGCCGGCCGCACGAGGGCGATCTGCTGGGCGACGAAGCTGCCGATGGAGAAGCCGAGCAGGTCTGCCTGGCCGAACTCCATGGCGGCGAGGAATGCGATCGCGTCGCGCGCCATCTGCTCGATGGTGTCCGGGGTGGCGCCGGTCGACCCGCCGACGCCGGCGTTGTCGAAGGTCACTACCCGGCGGCCCGTGGCCAGCGCGTCGATCAGCGCCGGGTCCCAGTTGTCGAGGTTCCCGCGGAAGTGCTGGAACAGCACCAGCGGCACCGCCCCCGTCCCCGCCCCCGTCCCCGCGCTGGCGCCGGTGTCGCGGTAGGCGTACTCGACGCCGTTGGCGGCGCTGACCCGTTTGTTCGGCAGCGCCGCATATCCCCCGGCCACGGCTACAGCGCCGCGATGTGCAGCACGTCCCGCATGTAGCGCCCCGCGGCCTCCGCCGCCTCGTCCGGCGTCTGCCCTTTCTCGCGGCCGTCCATGTAGGCGGCGTACCAGTCCCACCAGTTGTGCGGGGCATGGGACTTCTCGTAAGGATCGTGATGCTCGGCCGTCTCCTTCAGCAGGCCGGCCCGGGAGGCGATGGTCGACGTCAGGTCCTCCCACTCCCGGCCGGGCAGCCGGGTCTTGATCTCCTGGAGCAGCCACCCGTTTCCGTCCGGGTCGCTGAACGACGCGTACGTCTGGTAGGAGCGGCCCTGCGGGTCCGGGCCGGGCACCGGGCCGCCGGCCAGGTGGAACAGCTCGCTGACCTCGATGCCGCGCCGGACCAGGTCCGCGCGCGCCTCGTTGATGTCGTAGACGGCGAGCAGCAGGCGCTTGACGGAGCCGGGCTCGCCCGCGGCGACGCCGATCCCGAACTGGATCGAGCACGCCGACTGCGGCGGCGTCAGCTGGACTATCCGGAAGGAGTCGCCCACGGCGATATCGGCGTCCAGCCGCCAGCCGAGGCTCTGGTAGAAGCGCTTCGACCGGTCGACGTCCGAGACGGGTACCGCCACCGCCTCGAGCTTCATGTCGATGGTCCCCGCGCCGGGCGTATCCGTCGAAATGGTTGCGTCGGTGCCGGCCATGCTGTCCTCCGCGGATCGGTTCCTGTAGGAACCAGCATGCGGCCTCCCGGTGCCCATCGCGCCCGTGGGGTCCCCTGGTCCTTACCCTGGCAGAAAATCACCCGGATCGCCTGAGGCGCGCGCGGCCGCCCCGGAGTCATGCTGCTGTCATGCAGCAACATGACCTGGCTCTTCTGCTCATAGAGCTTTCCGGGGGCGGGCAGTGGAAGCCGCTAGCGGCGTGCGGGTCCGCTGACCCCGACCTGTTCTTCCCAGTGTCGGCCGCTGGCTGCAACCAGGCCCAGGTAGCCGAGGCCAAGGCGGTGTGCGCGCGCTGCCTGGTCCGCCGTCAGTGCCTTGACTTCGCGATACACACCAGGCAGATGCACGGCATATGGGGCGGAACGACCGAAGAGGAACGCTACGCCACGATCAGGCCCGGCCTGCACAGCGTCCTCACCGGCTAGAACCCTGCTGGTCAGAACC
>NZ_JBARCR010000957.1:0-2635 GCF_049794275.1 Trebonia sp. | reverse complement strand
GTTAAACGGCTGCGGCTGCGCGCATCTTCACCTGTGCCGCTGGCTGGGGATATCCACCAGGGAGGTTCTTGATTAGGCTTTCCGTGAACGCGCTCCGGCGCTTGGCGGAGAGGTAGCCTGGCTGCTGCCGGTGCGGAGGTCCTGACGGCCGTCGGCTGAGCGCGCCGTCTGCCTGCCCGTGGAGGGTGCGATGGTCCGCCCCCCTCCAGCGCTCGGATGCCCCAGGACCGGAACGGCGGAGGGGGTGCACCCGACGTGATGGATGCCTCGCCGGGACGAACCCGCGACCATCGGATCGCCGAGGAGCAAGCCGCGCTGCGCCGCGTGGCGGTGCTGGTCGCGGGCGGGGCGCCGCCGGAGGAGGTGTTCGGCGCGGTCGCCGAGGAAGTCGGTCGGCTGCTGGAAGTCGACTTCGCGACCCTGGTCCGGTACGACCCGCAGGACGCGATCACGATCGTCGGCACGTGGACCAGAACGGGCGCCCCCTCGCCGGCCGCGGTCGGCGACCGGATGCCACTCGGCGGACGTAACCTGAGCACGCTGGTGTACCAGACGGGCCGACCGGAGCGGATCGACTACGACGACGTCTCGGGCGCAATCGGTGACGCCGCCGCCCGCGAGTGGAGGCTCCGCTCGTCGGCGGGCGTGCCGATCCGGGTCGAGGGACGGCTGTGGGGCGCCATGCTCGTGGCGTTTACCCACGAGGAGTCGCTGCCGGCGGACGCTGAGGCGCGGCTGGCTGGGTTCACCGAGCTGGTCGTGACCGCGGTCGCCAACGCCCAGGCGCGTACCGAGCTGCGCGGGTTCGCCGAGGAGCAGGCGGCGCTGCGCCGGGTGGCGACCCTTGTCGCGGGCGGAGCGTCGCCGGAGGAGGTGTTCACCGCGGTCGCCGGGGAGGTCGGGCGGCTGCTGGGGACCGTCCAGACCAACATGCTCCGGTACGACTCGGATGATGTCGCGACGATCGTCGCGGTGCACGGCAGGGTCGGCGACGCCGCGGCCGTCTCCGTAGGAGATCGGTACGAGCTCGGCGGGCGGAACGCGACAACGCTAGTGTTCCAGACCGGTCGGCCGGCGCGGATCGACGGCTACTCCGGTGCGTGGGGAGCCGTCGGGCGCGCCGCGGGCTACCGCTCGTCGGTCGGCGTGCCGATCAGCGTGGAAGGCCGGCTGTGGGGCGTCATCGGCGTGGCGTCAACGCGCGACGAGCCGCTGCCGGCGGACATCGAGGCCCGGCTGGCCGGGTTCACTGAGCTGGTCGCGACCGCGGTAGCCAACGCGCAGGCGCGGGTAGAACTGCGCGGGTTCGCCGAGGAGCAGGCGGCGCTGCGCCGGGTGGCGACCCTTGTCGCGGGCGGAGCGTCGCCGGAGAAGGTGTTCACCGCGGTCCCCGAGGAAGTCGGGCAGCTGCTAAAGGTCGACTATACGGTGGTGAGCCGGTACGACGCCGACGGCCTGGTCACGGTCGTCGGCGGCTGGGCCAGCACCGACCCCGGCCGCCCGCTTGCTATCGGCCTCCGCCTCAAACCCGAGGGACGGAACATCCACGCGCTGGTATTCCAGACGGGACAGCCAACCCGGATCGATGACTATGGCACCGCTTCGGGTGCGTTCGCCGACGTCGCCCGCGACTGGCAGTACCGCTCGTCGGTCGGCGTGCCGATCAGCGTGGAAGGTCGGCTCTGGGGCGTCATGATAGCGGGATCCCGCGAGGAGTCCCTGCCGGCGGACACCGAGGCGCGGCTGGCCGGGTTCACCGAGCTGGTCGCGACCGCGATCGCCGAAGCGCAGGCGCGCGTAGAGCTGCGCGGGTTTGCCGAGGAGCAGGCGGCGCTGCGCCGGGTGGCCACGCTGGTGGCCCAGGGGGCGCCGCCGGAGAAGGTATTCGGCGCGGTCGCCGAGGAGGCCGGCCGGCTGCTGGGCACGGATTCCACGGTCATGAGCCGGTACGATCCGGACGGCGCGGCCATGGTCGTCGGTGTCTGGGACGGGACCGGTGCCGCCCGGGTTATTCCGGTCGGCCTCCGCCTGGGCTTCGGAGGGCGGAACCTGCACACGCTGGTGTTCCAGACCGGCCGGCCGGGGAGGATCGATGACTACGCCGCCGCCTCGGGCGATGCCGCCGACGCCGCACGCGGCTGGGGGTTCCGCTCGGCCGTCGGCGTGCCGATCAGCGTCGAGGACCGGCTGTGGGGCGTCATGAGCGTGGCGTCCGCGCGGGAAGAGCCGCTCTCCGCGGACACCGAGGAGCGGCTGGCGGCCTTCACCGAGCTGATCGTCACCGCCCTCGTCAACGCCGAGGCCCAGGCCGCGCTCAACGCTTCGCGGGCCCGGATCGTTGCTGCCGCGGACGAGACGCGGCGCCGCCTGGAGCGTGACCTGCATGACGGTATTCAGCAGCGTCTGGTTTCGCTGGCGCTGAAGGCCCGCACCATCGAGGCGATGGCACCCCGGCCCGCCGGGGAGATCGCGGGCGAGCTGTCGCTGCTGGCTGATGGTCTGGGTACTGCCATGGACGAACTGCGGGAGATCTCGCACGGCATCCACCCGGCCATCTTGTCCGAGGCCGGGCTCGGCCCGGCTCTGGAGGCACTCGCCCGGCGCTCGGCGGTGCCGGTCGAACTCGACCTGACTC
>NZ_JBARCR010000956.1:0-2011 GCF_049794275.1 Trebonia sp. | reverse complement strand
GCGCCGGGCGCCCCCGCAAAGACGGCCTCGGGGTCGATCGCGGCCCCGCAGCAGCGGGCCAAGGTCGCCAAGGCGAGCCGGATCTACGTCGAGGGCAAGCACGACGCCGAGCTCGTGGAGAAGATCTGGGGCGACGACCTGCGCGACGTCGGCGTCGTGGTCGAGTACCTGGAGGGCGTCGACGACCTGCCCGCGATCGCGAAGGACTTTCAGCCGGGCCCTGGCCGGCGGCTCGGCGTGCTCGTCGACCACCTCGTCGACGGCTCGAAGGAGAGCCGGATCGCCGCCGCGGCCGACCGCGACCCGCACGTCCTCGTCGTCGGCCACCCCTACATCGACGTCTGGGCCGCGGTCAAGCCCGCCCGGCTCGGCCTGGAGGCCTGGCCGGACGTCCCGCGCGGCCAGCCGTGGAAGGAAGGCGTGCTGCGCCGGATCGGCTGGCCCGCGAGCACCCCGCAGGACGTCGCCGCCGCCTGGCGGCGGATCCTGCGTGCGGTGACCAGCTACGCCGACCTCGAGCCTGAGCTGCTCGGCCGAGTCGAGGAGCTCATCGACTTCGTCACCGCGCCGGAGCAGGGATGAAAGTGGCGGCCGGCGGCCTGCTCGTCAGATAACGTCAGGTCGCGGATCACGGCGTCCGCGAGCAGCCGGCCCTGCCGGGTCAGCACGAGCCTGCCGTCCGCGAAAGCGGACGGGTCGGCTAGGTGAGAAGCGACCGCACGTTCTGAATAACGGAAAGCGGGAGCGGTGAGGACGGTCAGCGGCAGGCCCTCGGCGAGCCGGGCGCGGAGCATGATGTCTTCCATCCGCTGCTCGGCGGGGGTCAGCACCTCGCGGCCCGCCGCCGGTGACTCGCCCGCCGCCAGCCGCGCCGCGTAGGCCGCCGGGTGCCGCACGTTCCACCACCGGGTGCCGCCGACGTGGCTGTGCGCGCCGGGGCCGAACCCCCACCAGTCGCCGCCGGTCCAGTACAGCAGGTTGTGCCGGCAGCGCGCGTCGCCGGTTTTCGCCCAGTTCGAGATCTCGTACCAGGTGAAGCCCGCCTGCCCGAGCAGGTCGTCGGCGATCAGGTACCGGTCGGCCAGCGCGTCGTCGTCAGGCGCGGCGATCTCGCCGCGGCGCACCCTGGCGGCCAGCCGGGTGCCCTCCTCGACGATCAGCGCGTAGGCGGAGACGTGATCAGGCCCGGCGCCGATCGCCGCCTCCAGCGACCGCCGCCAGTCGTCGTCGCTCTCCCCCGGTGTGCCGTAGATCAGGTCCAGGCTGATGTGGTCGAATCCGGCCGCGCGCGCCCATCGCACGCATTGTTCTGGTCTCCCGGGCTGGTGCTGGCGGTCAAGCGTGCGCAGCACGTGCGGTACCGCGCTTTGCATTCCGAACGAGACCCTGGTGACTCCCTGCGCCCGCAGTTCCCTGAGGGAGGCGGCGTCGACGGTTTCCGGGTTCGCCTCGACCGTGACTTCCGCGTCAGCGGCCAGGCCGAAGGCCTCGCCAATCCTGGCGAGGATGCCGCCGAGCCGCGCCGGGGCGAGCAGCGTCGGGGTGCCGCCGCCGAAGAACACCGTGCTGACCGGGGCTTTGCTCGGCGGCAGAACGCCGGCGGCGAGGGCGATCTCGCGTGTTATCAGGTCCGGGTAGGCGTCCTGGGAGGCGCCGCCGCCGAGTTCGGTCGCGGTGTAAGTGTTGAAGTCGCAATAGCCGCAGCGGGTCCGGCAGAACGGGACGTGCACGTACACGCCGAACGGCTGCTGGCCGTATCGCGCGGCCGCGCTCGGCGGCAGGCTCCCGTCGGCGGGAACAGGCTCGCCGTCAGGGAGGGTTCCAGGCACGCTGCCGAGGATAAGCTGTAGGAGAGAGAACTCGGGGCGGGAGGTACTGGTGACCTCAGACCAGGCACCTGGTGAAGGCGGGTTTCCGCCGCCCGGCAACGGCCAGCGGTCGGGCAATGGGCGATCCCAGCCGCCCGGCGGCGCGGAGTCTGGCGCCCCCGGCGGCGGGCAGCCGACTGTCC
>NZ_JBARCR010000955.1:0-2237 GCF_049794275.1 Trebonia sp. | reverse complement strand
TGTGCCAGAGTGCTTGTTCTGCGGTATCGCGGCCGGGGAGATCCCGGCCACGGTGGTGCTTGACGGTAAGCGCGTCATCGCCTTCCGGGACGTCAACCCGCAGGCGTCCACGCACGTCCTGGTGATCCCGCGCGACCATTACCCGAACGTCGCCGCCCTGGCCAGCGCCGGTGACGGCCTGCTCGACGAGCTCATCACCGAGGCGCACCAGGTCGCCGTCGCCGAGGGCATCGCCGACAGCGGGTACCGGATCGTGTTCAACACCGGCCCCGGAGCCGGACAGACGGTCGGGCATGTGCACGCCCATGTGCTCGGCGGCAGGCCCATGACATGGCCGCCGGGCTGAGAGAAGCGAATTGACCGATACCCGCAGCGACCTGCCAGGCTCCCAGATACGGATCGTCATTCCCGATGACCATTCAATGGTCGCCTTGCTCGGCACCGGCGACGAGTTGCTGCACGTCATCGAGCGGGAGTTTGCCGCCGATATTCACGTGCGCGGCAACGAGATCACCGTATCGGGACCGCCGTCGGAAACGGCGCTCGTGGCCAAGCTGTTCGACGAGCTGCTCGAGTCGCAGCGCAGGGGCGCCGACCTCTCGCCGGACGCGGTAGAGCGCATCGCCGCCATGCTCAGGGCCGAGCACACGGTGCGCCCGGCTGACGTGCTGACGCAGGGCATCCTTTCCTCGCGGGGCCGCACGATCCGGCCGAAGACGCTGAACCAGAAGAACTACGCGGACGCGATCGACAAGCACACGATCGTGTTCTCGATCGGCCCGGCCGGCACCGGCAAGACCTACCTCGCGATGGCCAAGGCGGTGAAGGCGCTGCAGGCCAAGGAGGTCAACAGGATCATCCTGACCAGGCCCGCGGTCGAGGCGGGAGAGCGGCTCGGCTTCCTGCCAGGCACGCTCTACGAGAAGATCGACCCGTACCTGCGCCCGCTGTACGACGCGCTGCACGACATGGTGGACCCCGAGTCGATCCCGAAGCTGATCGCGGCGGGCACGATCGAGATCGCCCCGCTGGCCTTCATGCGCGGCAGGAGCCTCAACGACTCGTTCATCATCCTGGACGAGGCGCAGAACACTACGCCCGAGCAGATGAAGATGTTCCTCACCCGCCTCGGCTTCGGTTCCAAGATCGTGGTGACCGGCGACGTCACGCAGGTCGACCTGCCGACCGGGCAGGTGAGCGGGCTGCGCGTGGTCCAGGACATCCTCGACGGCATCCCCGACATTCACTTCGCCAAGTTGACCAGCCAGGACGTGGTTCGGCACAAGCTGGTGGGGAAGATCGTGGACGCCTACGAACAGTACGACTCCAAGGCCGAGGCGCGCGGCAAAGGCCAGGCGGCCAGCAGACCGCCGCGCCACCGCGGCAGCCGGTAGATCCGCCGCAGGGAAGCACGGAAACGGGGACGTCAGGTGACCATCGAAATCGTCAACGAGTCGGGGGTGACGGTCGACGAGGTGGCGCTCGCCTCGGTGGCGCGTTCCGCGCTTGACCAGCTGCGGATCCATCGCCTGGCCGAGCTGTCCGTGCTGCTCGTCGACGAGGGCCCCATGACCGACTTGCACGTGAAGTGGATGGACGAGCCGGGCCCGACGGACGTGCTGTCGTTCCCGATGGACGAGCTGCGGCCGCCGGGGATGGGCGGCGCGCGGACCGCCGGCGACGACACAGGTCTCGAACCGGGCCTGCTCGGCGACGTGGTGCTCTGCCCGCAGGTCGCCGCCGTCCAGGCGAAACAGGCGGGCCACTCGACACAGGAAGAACTCGAGCTGCTCTGCGTGCACGGCATCTTGCACTTGCTCGGCTACGACCACGCCGATCCTGACGAAGAGGCCCAGATGTTCGGATTGCAGGGTGAGCTGCTGCGCGCCTGGCGCGCGGCGGCGGCGGAAGGTCAGGAAGGTCCTGGCTGATGCCGCCTGCAGGGTGGCTCCTGATAGCGGCGACCGCGCTGATACTCGTCGCGGGCTGGTGCGCGGCCGCGCACGACGCGATGATCAGGGCCGACCCTGACGGACTCGAAACCTACGGCGGCCTGCTGACCCTGATCCGGGTCGGCGCCGAGGTGTCCGCCGCGGTCCTGGTGACGCTGGCGTTCGCGCACTGGCTCGGCGGCGGCTGGCAGGTGTTCCTGCCCGCGGCGGGCGCGCTGCTCGTCGCCACGTACGTCGTGATCGGCGTCGGGCCGCGGCCCCTGAGCAAGCAGCGCGCCGAGAAGA
>NZ_JBARCR010000954.1:0-9495 GCF_049794275.1 Trebonia sp. | reverse complement strand
GTGATGCCGCGGATCACCGGGTCGCCGCCGTAGCCGGCGGTCACTCCGGTCGCGGTGAGGCCAGCGCCGCGAGACACGTCGTCAGCCGACCCCGTGTGGTGCTCAGCCGACAAGGTATGCCTCCACGACCTCGGAGCGGCTCCGCAGTTCGGCCATGGTGCCCTCGGCGAGCACGGCGCCCTCGGCCATCGCCACCACGGGGTCGCAGAACTCGTCCATGATGGCCAGCTCGTGCTCGACCATCAGCACGGTCAGCCCCTCGGCGCACAGCGCGACGAGCTGGTTCCCGATCTGCCTGGCCAGGTTCGGGTGCACGCCCGCCATCGGCTCGTCGAGCAGCAGTACCCGCGGCTCGGCCATCAGCGCCCGCATGATCTCCACCAGCCTGCGCTGGCCGCCGCTGAGGTCCCCCGCGTAGCTGTTGGCGTACCCGTCGAGGCCGAATCTCTCCAGCAGCGCCTCGGCCCTCGCGATCGCGGCGGCCTCGTCGCCGCGCCAGTACCTGCGCCCCGCCAGGGCGCCGCGGAACGAGTCGCCGCGGTTGTCCGGCACGGCCGTCAGCAGGTTCTCCATGACCGTGAGCCGCTTGAACTCGCTGGCGAGCTGGAAGGTGCGAACCAGGCCGAGGCGGGCGCGGCGGTAGGCCGGCAGGTGCGTGACGTCCCGGCCCTGGTAGTAGATCTTGCCGCCGGAGACGGGCAGCGTGCCGGCCAGCATGGCCAGCAGCGTCGACTTGCCCGCCCCGTTCGGGCCGATCAGCCCGGTCAGCGTGCCGTGCCGGACCCTGAACGAGACGCCGTCGACCGCCCGGACGCCGCCGAACTCGCGGGACACGTCGACCGCTTCGAGCACGACCTCGCGGTCCACTGGCGGCTCGTCGGCGGGGCGCAGCACTGATACAGGCCCTGCTGACACAGACGCTGCTGGCACAGGCACTGCCGACACAGGCGCCGGCGGCGCGGGAGGAGACGGCGCGGCCGCGGAAGGGGGGCTCGCGGCCGCGCCAGCTCGGATCACCCGTTTCCGCTCGGGCAGGATGCCCTGCGGCCTGACCCAGAGGAAGACGACGATCAGCAGTCCGATCGCTACCCACTCGAGGGACGGGATCAGGTTCGGCGGCAGGTTGTTGGACGTCGGGATGTACCGGGTGACCTCCTCGAACCCGACCGGCACCAGGACAGCGCCGAGGATCGCGCCGAGGTGGTTGCCCGTACCACCGATGATCACCGCGGCGAACAGCACGACGGTCTCGGCGTAGCCCCAGGCGGCCGGCGACCAGGTGGTGATGTAGGAGACCAGGATCCCGCCGCTCAGCCCGGCGATCGCCCCGCCGGTCACCAGCATCGCGGTGCGCAGCGAGAGCAGGTTCTTGCCCAGCGAGTCGGCGACCACGTCGTTGTCTCGCATGGCGCGCAGCGAACGGCCGTACGGCGACTCGGTGATCCGGCGGACGAACAGGTACACCAGCGCGCACACGACGATCGCGACGGCGGTGAGGGTCCACTGGTAGCCGGACGACTGGGGGTTGTACTCCCCCTGCAGCGGCTGCGGGATCAGCGACAGGCCGGCGTCCCCGTTCAGCAGCGGGCGGTAGTTCGTGACCAGCAGGTTGAGCAGCACCGCGGTGACGAGCAAGCCCACGGCGGCGAAGTCGCCGCGCAGCCGACGGCCGACCAGGAACGTGAACGGCAGCGAGATCAGGCCGCCGACTACGGCCGCGCCGATCCACGGGAGCGGGAACGGCAGGTTCCAGCCCCCGATGTAGGTCTGGAATCCGCCGTTCGCTGACTGGCTGGGCAGCGCCAGGATCGCGGCCGTGTAACCGCCGGCCGCCTGGAAGATGATGAAGCCGAAGTTAGTGATGCCTGCGACGCCGAACTGCTGGTTCAACCCCAGGCAGGCCGTCGCGTCGACGGCGGCATAGATGAGCAGGTTGATGATGTAGTACGAGTTCACGCGCGTGCTCCGAGCAGTCCGGTCGGGCGGACGCCGAGGATGAGGAGCAGCGCCACGAACCCGACCACGTACTTGTAGCTTGGCGTGATGTAGGCGGCGCTGATCTCGGTCGCCAGGCCGATCACCACCGCGCCGAGCATCGCGCCGTACGCCTGGCCCGGTCCGCCGAGGAAAGTCGCGGCCAGGATCAGGATGAGGAACAGGTCAGTGCTCGTGGCGTCGAAGCTGCCCGCGTCCATCGCGAAGATCACCCCGGCCAGGCCGCACAGCGCCCCGGTGATCGCCCAGGTCAGGTTGATCACCCGGGACGTCCTGATCCCGCAGTTGCGGGCCAGCGTCTTGTTGGCCGCGGTCGCGCGCATCGCCTTGCCGAGCCTGGTGTAGCGCAGCAGGACATGCGTGCCGATCATGACCAGCACGCTCAGCCCGATGACGACGAGCTGCACCGCGGTGAGCACTAGCCCGCCCGCGCGGACCGACGGCCCCTGGGCCATCGTGTAGGACACGCTGGTCCCGCCCGCGATCGCCTGGGTGCCGAACTCGATGATCAGCGTCATGCCAAGGGAGACGATCACCAACGTGATCGGCGTCGCGCCGCGGCGCTGGAACGGCGTGTAGATGCCGGAGTTGAGCAGCACCGAGCCGGCCGAGCACGCCACCACCGCGACCACCAGGCCGACCCAGATGTTCAGGCCGGCCTGGTTGACCACGTAGGCGATGTACGCGCCGGCGATCATCACGGCCCCGTAGGCCAGGTTGAGCACGTCGGTCACGCCGAACTGCAGCGTGAATCCGACCGCGGCGACCGCCAGCACAGAGGCGGTCACCAGCCCGAAGCCTACCGAGGCGAGAAATATGGTCATCCGGCCCGTGCTCTCGTGAGTGACAGTGCCCTCATCCGGATAGTGCTCGCAGCTGGTCCGCCGAGAGGTTCCCGACGACGTTCACCGCGCCGTTATCGCTGTAGGTGTCGACCTGGAAGATGCCCGTCGAGTCGTGGTAGGCGTCGAAGTTCGTCGGTCCGCCGGGACCCTCGTACCTGATCGCCTTGCCCGCCTTGAGGTCGGCGGCGCAGGCGGCGAACGAGTAGCACACCGTCGCGCCGGACACGCCGTTCCCGATCTTGACGATGTCCGGTCCGTACACGCTCGGGCTGGTGGACTTGGACATGATCATCGCGAGAGCGGCCAGGTTGATCCCGTCGTACAGGTGCACACCGCCCGGCGCGCTCAGGTAGGTGGTGAAGTCGCCGGTGGCGCCGGGAACCTTGCCCTGCTGAGACAGCAGCGCGGACGAGAACGCCTGGAACGCGGGACCGTTGGACTCCACGACCAAGTTGTCGGCGTGGAAGTTGGACGTGAACGTGGTCGCGCCGATCGCCGCCGCCGCGGACTTGAAGAACGGGGGTGAAATCGCCGCGGACGTTCCGATAATCGGGATCATCTTGCCGCCGTTGAGCTGCTTGATCTCCGAGAACAGGGTCGGGTCGGCCGAGCCGAGCGCCTCGGTCATGATCGCGTCCGGGTGGGACTGGATGATCGCCTCGGCCTCGGTGCGGAACGTGGTGGCGTTGAGGTCGAGCGTCTGGTTGGTGGTCATCGTCATCCCGGCCTTCTTGAGCGCCGCGATGGCGGGCTGGATGAAGGTCTGCGAGCCGATGTCGTTGCCGAACGCCAGCGCGATCCTGTTGTAGTGCAGTTCCTGTGCGATCGCGACCATCGCGTAGGACTCTTCGAGGTCGGGCGGCACCAGGCGGTAGAAGTACGGGAACTTGACGCTGTCGAACTCCGACTGCCCGGTCATGCAGAACATCGCCATATTGCGCGCGTTGATGACCGGCACCACCGAGGCAGCCTCGTCCGACGTGCAGCCGATGACGAGCCCCAGGTTAGAGGTCGAGGCGAACATCTGGTTGACCGCGGGCACGGCGTCGGCCGGGTCGCCGCGGGTGTCGACGCTCTTGCAGGTGAGCTTGTGCCCGAGTACGCCGCCCGCGTTGTTGATGGCCGCGGTCGCGCCGTAGCAGGAGGCCAGGTAAGTCGGGCCGAGCGCGGCGTCGGGACCGCTGAACGGCGCGACGTCCGCGATGGTGAGCGTTGATCCAGAGGCCGCGCCGGTCGCAGCGCCGCTCGAGTTGGAACTCGCACTGCTGCATGCGGTCAACACGGCGACGGCGAGGGCGACTATCCCGATCACGGGGGTCGTGAACTTCATTGTCCCTCCGCGGTTAGCAATTTGATGTCAGAGCCTTGATGTCAGAGCCCGCTTGGCTGCGGGCCGGTCGGGCGCCATCTCCAGCCCGAGTGGTCGCCGGGCTCGGCGACCACGCGGTTCCTGATCGTCCCGACGTTCTCGACGGTGACCTCGATGACGTCACCTGGGTGCAGCCACACCGGCGGCTGCCTGGCGAAACCGACGCCGCCTGGCGTCCCGGTGGCGATCACGTCGCCGGGAGCCAGCCGGGTGAAGGAAGAAAAGAACTCGACCGCGCTCGGTATGTCCACGATCATCTGCGAGGTCCGCGCGGACTGCATGACCTGGCCGTTGAGCACAGTGGTGAGCGCGACGTCGCTGACGTCGGCCTCGTCGGCGGTGACGACCTCGGGACCGATCGGCATGCTGCCCTCGAAGTTCTTGCCTCCGGTCCACTGCGACGCGGCGCGCTGCCAGTCCCGTGCGGAGGCGTCGTTGAGGACCACGAACCCGGCGATCGCGTCGAGCGCCTTGCTGGCCGGGATGTACCGGCCGCCCGCGCCGATGACGATCCCGAGCTCGCCCTCGTAGTCGAACCGGTCGGTGAGCGCGGGCTTGACCAGGTCCGCGTAGGGGCCGAGCACGCTGTCCCGGCCGCGCACGAACGCGTCCGGCCAGGTCGGCACCTCCCGGCCGCCCTCGAGGGCGTGTTCCCGGTAGTTCAGGCCCAGGCACAGGATCCGTTCCGGCGCCGGGACGGCCGGGCCGAGATCGGCCGGGCCGTACTCGCGGCCGTCCAGGTCCGCCAGCGCGCGTACGGCGTCCATGGCCTGCGGCCCCGCGCTGAGCACCACCGCGAGCGAGGCGAAGCCGGGGTCGCCGGTCTCCTTGCCGACGTCCACGTATCCGGAGCGTCCTCGCACGTGCAGCCGCGGTCCGTTCGGGGTGGCGATGGTGGCGAGCCTCACCTGGCGTCTCCTTACCCGAGGTATTCGAGCTACCTGAGACCAATTGGTTATATTCACCAGATTGGTTGAGCGTAGGTCCACGCCAAAACCAGGTCAATAACCTCAATAGTTAAGATCTGTCAAATGGCGGTCACAAGTTGACAGTGATTGGTACGATTGGTTGCGTGGATGGGACGGAACGGGTCATGTCCGCCAAGCACGGGCGGCGGCTCGCGGAGCTGATCCTGGCCGAGTCAGAACGGACCGGACTCGGGCCCGGCTCGCGGCTGCCCACGGAACGTCAGCTCGCGGTCGACCTCGGCGTCACGCGCAGCGGCGTCAGGCTGGCCCTCGCCGCGCTCGAGGCCGACGGGCTCATCTCACGCGAGGTTGGCCGCGGCACGTTCTTCAGCAACGCCGCGGGGCAGGCGTTCGACGCTCTCCGGGCGTCGCCTGACGAGGTGGCGGGCCGGGTGGCAGGCTATCCGGCCCCTGCCGCCACGGACTTCGCCCCTGCCGATGTGATGACGATCCGCCGCCTGCTCGAGCCGCAGGCGCTGCCGCTGGTGGTGATGTGGGCGACGGCGCGGGACTTCGCGGAGATGGAGCGCTGCGTGGCCGGCGGCGACCAGGCCGTCAACTACGAGGAGTTCGAGACCTGGGATCTCGCCCTGCACCGGGTCATCATGGCCGCCGCGCACAGCCCGCTGCTCGCCGCGCTGTACAGCGTCGTCGAATCGGCGCGGCACGGCCAGGTCTGGGGAGACCTGAAACGGCGCAGCGCGTCCAGCCAGCGCCGCGCCGTCTACCAGGAGGATCACCGGGCGATCGTCACCGCGCTGCGGGCGCGGGACGCCGACGCCGCGGTCGAGTCGATGCGCACCCACCTGACCCGGGTGGCCGGGCACCTGCTCGGCGAGACGCGCTAGGCCGCTACGCCCCGCCGGCCCCCTACGTCTCGCCGGCCTGGAAGCTCTTGCGCATCTCGGCGTAGTCGTAGGTGGCATCCGGGTTGCCGCGAACAAACGCGTCGAGCTGCGCGGCGTCCTTGCCGATGAGGATGCGCCAGGCGCCCGCGCGGACCCCGTCAAGGATGACGGTCGCGGCTTCGGCGGCGGTGACCGGCGCCTTGTCGCGGAAGTCGGCGTTCGCCGTGACCAGGATCCGGCGCAGTTCAGCGACCGGCATGCCGTCCGGGAGGCCGCGCTCGGCCAGCCGGGGCCTGAAGACCTCCAGCTCGTCATCGGTCATGTGCTCGGCGTCCAGGCCGAACGCGCGCAATGAGTTGGCGACGATGTTGGTGCCCACGTGCCCCGGCATCACGACGGCGACCCGGACGTGCGGCGCGTTCGTGCGCAGGTCCTCGATGAGCGACTCGGAGAAGCCCTTCACGGCGAACTTCGCCGTGCTGTAGGCGGTGTGCGGCGCACCGGGTCCCAGCGTCGCGAAGAAGCCGTTGGCGCTGCTGGTGTTGACGAGCACTCCTTCGGCGCTGTTGATGAGCAACGGCAGGAACGTGCGGGCGCAGTAGTAGACGCCCCACCAGTCGACGGCGAAAACCCGCTCCCAGTCCTCGCGGGAGTCCTTGATGAAGCTGCCGGCCCCGCCGACGCCCGCGTTGCTGAACACCAGGTCAACGTGATCCGCGTTATGCGCATCGAGCAGTTCGTCGCGGAACCGCAGCACCTGCGCCTCGTCGGAGACGTCGCAGACGTGGCCGGTGACCGTCACCTCGGCGGCGACGCCCGGCCGCCCCTGCGTCACCGTCTCGGCGATCGTGTCGGCGTTGAGGTCGCACGCCGCGACCGAGCAGCCCGCGGCGGAGAGCTGCCTGACCAGCTCCCGGCCGATGCCGGAGCCGCCGCCGGTCACCACGGCGAGTTTTCCAGCGAACGAGTCCATGGGTGCCTCCAGCCGACGGCGCGAAGGTGGACGATGTCACATCGACTACCAACGTGAGGGTGCGTTGCGATCGCACCGCCCGTCGGTGTAAGCGTAGCCGTGGGAGTCACGACGGGCCCGTTCGGGAAAATTATCGGAGGCAGCGAAATGGCACGGCGAGTTAACAGTGAGCTACTGCTCGTAGGAAGCCTGCCGGCTGACTCGACAGAGACGGCGTTGCGCGAGGCGGCGGGGTTCTTCGGCGACCTGGTGTTCGCGCTGCCCGACGGCGAGACCGGGCCGCGGGCGGCCTGGGTCGGCTACGAGCGGGAACGCCTTGTCCGGCCGAACGAGGGCGTGGCGACCGTCGAGGAGACCGAGTCGCCGACCGGGATTCCGCGGCACGCCTACGAGACCCCGGTGTTCGCCGTCAAGCCGGGAGTCACCGAACTGCGCTGGGAGTCCTGGCCGCGGATCGACGACGCGATCGAGTCGTACGCGGTGTTCCGCGAGCTGCGGGACGCCGGGGTGATCCCGGCGGGACTGCGGTTCCAGGTGGGCCTGCCGTTCCCGTCCAGCGCGCTGAACGGGTTCAAGGCCGACTTCGCCCGCGACTACCCCGTCGCCGAGCGCGCGTTCGAGGACCTCGCGGCGCGGGAGCTGCGGCGGCTGACCGCCGCGATCCCGCCCGGTGACCTGGCCATCCAGTGGGACATGGCGTACGAGACGCAGGACATCGAGCGCGTCCTCGCCTGGACGCCTGAGGGCGCGTGGGAGCGGTTCGCCGGGCCGGTCACCCGGCTGTCGCGCCTCCTCCCCGAGGAGGTGCTGCTCGGGTATCACCTGTGCTACGGGACGTTCCCCGAGTGGCCGATGTACGAGGCGCGCGACATGGAGGTGCTGGTGCGCATGGCGAACTTCGCGGTGGCGAACTCCGGCCGGCCCGTGGACTGGCTGCACCTGGCCGGGCCGCGGTACCTGCGCAGCGAGGACCGCACGTTCTTCCGGCCGCTCGTCGACCTCGAACCTGGCGACGCGCGGGTGTACCTCGGCATCGTGCTGCCGATCGACGGGACCGCGGGGCTACGGCGGCGGGTCGCCACCGCGTCGCGCTACATCGGCGACTTCGGCGTCGCCATGTACTGCGGGTTCGGCCGGCAGCCCGGCGCCGACGGCACCGAGACCATGCGAGAGCACGCCCGGGTCGTCAGGGAAGCCGGAGTACGCGAGGTCAGGGGCGGCTGAGGTCAGACCGCGAGGACCGGGTCGCCGCCGCCCACGGCCGGGATCGTCTCGTCGTCGAACCACATCCCGCCCTCGGCCAGGTAGCGGAACCGCAGCGTGCTGCCCGCCGGCACCGTCACCGAGGCGCTGCGGGTCTGGTTGGAGCGCACCCGCAGCGGGTGCGCGGACGGATCCCAGTTGTTGAAGTCGCCGACCACGGAAACCGCGCCCGCCGGCTCATCCGTCGGCAGCGAAAAGGTGATCTTGACCATGCCAGCGCCGCTCGGCTTCGTCGTCTTGATCATGTGTTCCCCTAAGAGACCCAGTATGATTGGCTGCGTAAGTTTCCCCGGCGGACGGAGAGTGGCTTGAAGCTCTGAGGTCGACCTCATCTCGAGACCTCATCTGGAGCTGCCACATGTCTGTCGTACTGAGCGATCTGTCTTTTTCTTTCCCGAACGGCCGCGTGGTGCTGTCGGGGCTCAACGCTGCTTTCGGACCCGGCAGGACAGGGCTGATCGGCGTTAACGGCTCTGGCAAGTCCACCCTACTCCGGCTCATCACGGGAGAACTGCGGCCCGCCTCCGGGTCGGTAACCGTGACCGGCGAGGTCGGCTACCTGCCGCAAGACCTCACGCTGGACACCGGTGCCTCGGTCGCGTCGCTGCTCGGCATCGCCGCCGCGATGGACGCGATCGCCGCGATCGAGGCGGGCGACGTCCGGCCGGAACTGTTCGACGCGGTCGGCGATGACTGGGACGTGGCGGACCGGGCGCAGGCCTGGCTGTCCCGGCTGGGCCTCGGGCACGTCGGGCTCGACGACCGGGTGGGGCGGCTGTCCGGCGGCGAGGCCGTGCTGACCGCGCTGGCGGCGCTGTTCCTGCGGCGGCCGCCGGTGATCGTGCTCGACGAGCCGACGAACAACCTGGACCTGAACGCCCGGCGCCGGCTGTGCTCGGCGGTGGAATCCTGGCCGGGAGTCATGCTCATCGTCAGCCACGACCGCGAGCTGCTGGCGCTGATGGACCAGATCGCCGAGCTGACCGGGGCGCCCGGGCCGCGCGGGGCGCCAGGTTCCCCTGGCGGCTCGCTGCGCATGTACGGAGGGAACCTCGAGGCGTACGAGGCGCAGCTGGCGACCGAACAGGCCGCGGCGCGGCGCGCGGTGAGCACGGCAGAAGCCGGCGTCCGGCGGGAGAAACGCGACCTGATGGCGAACCAGACCAAGCAGGCGCGGCGTGACCGGCAGGGCCGTGCGGTGGCCGCGTCAGGCAGCCTGCCGCGGATCGTGACG
>NZ_JBARCR010000953.1:0-2017 GCF_049794275.1 Trebonia sp. | reverse complement strand
GCCGACTGCCGCGGCGCCGGCCCAGAAGGCCGCCGGCAAGGAGAACGACGAAGACTGGTGGACCGAGTAACGCTCATCGGCTAACTGCGCGTGTGCCCCGGCCCTTTCGGGCCGGGGCACACGTGTTTTTCTGGGCCCGAAGGGCTCGGCGGCTCCCGGCCGGCCGGGGATTAGCTGGCCCGCCCGCTGCGGGCCGCGCTCCCGGTTAGGCGGACCCTCTCCCGTAACAAGAGCTCACTGGCTTATCGCAACCGACAACTTGCCATCAGTTCCGTAGGGATAAATCGGGCAAAGCGGACGTGAAAGTGGTCAGAAATGATAGGAAGTTGGCTGGAGCCGGGCGCTAGGCCGGGTCAGGCGGTGCTGGTCTGGCCGCCGTCGATGGCAAGGACCTGGCCGGTCATGAACGACGAGGCGTCGCTGGCCAGGAAGATAGCGGGGCCGGCCATTTCTTCCGGCTTGCCCCAGCGGGCCATGGGCACGGTCGCGATCGTCGCCTCGCCGCCGTCCGGGGTGTCCCACAGCATGCGGTTGAGGTCGGTCGCGGTCCAGCCAGGGCAGAGCGCGTTCACCCGGACGCCGGCGCGGCCCCACTCGCTGGCCAGCGTCTTGGTCAGCGATACCACCGCAGCCTTAGCGGCCCCGTACGGGGCGAGGAACGGCGCGGCCGCCAGGCCCGCCACCGAGGCGACGTTGATCACCGAGCCGTTGCCGCGGGCCGTCATATGCGCACCCGCGGTCTGGCAGACCCACATGGTCGCGTCCAGGTTGAGCCGCAGTACCTTCTCCCAGCCGGACAGCCGCATGTCGAGGAACGGCACCACGAAGTTCGAGCCGCCGGCGTTGTTGACCACGATGTCGAGGTGGCCGAGCCGGTCTATCGCCGTTGCCACCACGCCGGCGGCGGCCTGCTGGGTGGTCAGGTCGGCCGGGATCTCCACGGCTTCACGGCCGAAGTCCCTGATCCCCTTCGCGGTCGCGGCGAGGCCCTCCGCGCCCCGCGCGGTGATCGTGACGTCGGCGCCCGCCTCGGCGAACGCCACCGCGATGACCTGGCCGATGCCTCGCGAGGCCCCGGTCACCAGCGCCTTCTTGCCCGCCAGGCTGAACCGCTCCAGCGTCACGGCGTACCCTCCCAGTCGGTTGGCAGCGCGCCGTCATGGAGCGCCGCCGGGTTGACCGTCCGCACGATCTCGTCGAGCACGATGCGGACGTAATTCTCTCCCACCCACAGGTGCTTGGCGCCATCGACGCCGATCACCGTTGCCTTCGGCACCCGCGCGAACCGCTGGCGTGCCTCTTCAGGGCGCAGGTAGTCATCGAGTTCCGGCACCATGGCGATCAGCGGCTTACCCGACGCGGCCCAGGTGTCCAGGTCCTCGTCGGTGGCGCGGCGCAGCGGCGGCGACAGCAGGATCGCGCCCTCGACCGGCGGCAGCGCGCCCCACTCCAGCGTCAGCTCGGTGCCGAACGACCAGCCGAGCAGGTAGATGTGCGGCAGCCCGGCGGCCGCGGCGTAACCGACGGCGGCCTCGACGTCGTGCTTTTCCGTCACGCCGCCGCCGAACTCGCCCTCGCTCTTGCCGCGCTCGGACTCGGTGCCCCTGGTATTGAACCGCAGCACGGCCAGGTCCGCCAGCGCGGGCAGCCGGTACGACGCCTTGCGGATGATGTGGCTGTCCATCATCCCGCCGTGCGTCGGCAGCGGGTGCAGGCAGACCAGCGTGCCGACCGGGTCGCGGTCCGCCGGCAGCGCCAGTTCGCCGACGAGGTTCAGCCCGTCCGCGGTCGTAAGGGTGATGGGCGTCCGCCTGGCGGGCAGGATCGTCGCAGCCCTGATCTGAGTCACGGTTTCCTCTCCGGGGTCACAGTCAGCCGGGGCGGCGTTGCAGCCGGCGCTGCCAGCACACGGTGTGCCAGTGCCGTCTCGACGCGACGCCGGCGTGGTTCGGCCAGACCACGACATGCGCCGTACCAGGGTAGATCTCCTGGTCGCAGCCGGGGCAGCGGTACGCCT
>NZ_JBARCR010000952.1:0-1878 GCF_049794275.1 Trebonia sp. | reverse complement strand
GGAAGGGCGCGGGCCGCCGTCCAGGCCGTCCGGAACGACTGGTAGGCGGCGTGGCGGCATTCTGCGCAGGGTCGGTGACCGGCGGCCAGCGCGACGGCCTCGTCGAGGAAGAACAATTCGGTGTAGCGATGGGGCCGCATGATGGGCCGCCGGCGGCCGCGGAACTCCAGCGCGCACGCCAGCCAGCGGCGGACCTGGTAGCGCCGGACCAGGGCAAGGTTCTCGTTGTGGAGCACGCCCCGGTTGCCGTACATGGTCCCGCGGTGCTCGGTGGCGATCAGCTCGCCCGCGGGCGTCACCCGGTTCCGCAGCGGACGGTCCAGGCCAGCGAGCCGGTCGCCGTCGGGCGCCTGCCGGCGTTCCTCGGTCATGGCTTCAGTGCACCACTGCATGGCCGGGCCGTCTGGCGGATTCCCGACGGGATCGTCCTATGGTGGCCGGCGATCGGCGGAGTAAGGCGTTCACGCGTCCGGCAGTGTCCGGCAGGACTCGAACCGCGACCGGCAGTTCAGAGTGCTGCGACAGTCCGAGGCCGTCGTACTGGGCCAGCCGCAACCTGAGTCGTAGTCACCAGCTGAGCCACTGGTTTTGGAACACCGGCGCCAGCGAGGACGACTGTGCAGTCAGTTTGCCCGGCGTTGCCGTTTGCCCGGCTCATCCGGGATTTAGCGGGATCGGCGGGGACGGGACGGGATTGCTCGTGCACGGCACGGGTGTTCCCATCCTGTTCCCTTTTCAGAGGACGCCCGGATCCAGCTAGCCCTGGGTCTGCCCTCGTCCGGCTCAGCCGCTTGGTGTCCATCTTCGACGGGACGGCGTCGAGTGTCGCAAACATCACGTGAGGTTGCCTCTTTGACGGAAACTCGGTGTTGCCAGCTCGGCTCCTTCGAACTCGAAGCAGCCATCCCTAGCCTGCTTTCTGCTCGAAGCAGGCGCCGCCGGCCGGGCGCGGCACGCTGATCCGAGCCAGCCTTCCCAGGATGATTCCCGGCCGCGCGGCAGTTGGCGCCAAGGAGGTTCGTCAACAAGGAGGGCCACCATGGAGTTGGGTCGTTACGGTGTCTTCGGGCGCGCGGCGGTACTCACGCCGGAGCGGGCACGCATGATCGAGTCGCTCGGTTACGGGACCATCTGGCAGGGCGGCTCGCCGCCCGCCGACCTCTCGCACGTGGCGGCGATCCTGGACGCGACCAGCACAATCAAGGTCGCGACCGGCATCGTCAACGTATGGACAGCCGACGCGGCCGAGGTGGCGCGCTCCTACCACCGCACCGAGGCGGCGCACCCGGGACGTTTCATGCTCGGCATCGGCGTCGGGCATCCCGAAGCCCACGCGGCGTACCGCTCGCCGTACCAGACGCTGGTGAACTACCTTGACGTCCTCGACGCCGAGGGAGTGCCGGAAGGCCGGCGGATACTCGCCGCGCTCGGGCCGCGGGTGCTGAAGCTGGCCGCGGGCCGCACCGCCGGGGCGCACCCGTACCTGGTCACACCGGAGCACACGCGCCAGGCGCGCAACATCCTCGGCCCGGGCAAGCTGCTGGCCCCCGAGCAGCGCGTCGTCATGGAAGCGGACCCCGCCAAGGCACGAGCGGTCGGCCGCCCGTCAGTCGTCAAGCCGTACCTGGGCCTCACCAACTACACGAGCAACCTGCAGCGCCTTGGTTTCACCGAGCAGGACGTAGTGGGCGAGGGCAGTGATCGCCTCATCGATGCCCTCGTCATCTCCGGTGACGGCGCGACCATCGCGCGGCGCTTCGAGGAGCATCACCAGGCGGGCGCCGACCACGTCGCTGTACAGCTCATCGCCGGCCCCGGCGCCGACCTTGACGCCGGCTTCAGCCGCCTGGCCCAGATCCTCGGCCTTTCGCCGGCGTC
>NZ_JBARCR010000951.1:0-5232 GCF_049794275.1 Trebonia sp. | reverse complement strand
TCCTGGCCGGCGTAGTCCGGGTCGAGGTAAATGAAGCACCGCTGGATCAGCCAGTCACGGATCTCAAAGACGTCGCACCAGCGGCCGGCGCCCGATTCGGGGACTCCCGCGCGCCACGGACCGTCCTGATGCTCGCCGTGGCTCGTGCCCTCGACGACCAGCAGATCACTGCCGGAGAAGATCCAGTTGAAATGCGAGTAGTGGTGAGTGATCGACTTGAGCGTCCCGCCCACGTCGCCGAACATCTTGCCGATCTCCGCCTTGCCGGTCGCGAGTCCCCACTTCGGGAAGTAGACCTGCGCGTCTTCGGCGAAGAGGTCGAGGATACTGCCACCGGTCGAGGTGACGCCGCCGTTGTCGAACGCCTTCAGGTACTCAAGGGCGACCGATTTGCGCTGCTCATCGGTCATAACGTCGCGCGACAATGCCATGAGCCTGCCTCTCCCCTGTTCCGCACCGAACTGCTTCAGCATGTGATCGGGCGGAAGCGCGTGTCAAGCGCGCAGGTAGTCGCAAGCGCGCTCGACGGCGTGGGCGTCGCGCTCGACGTCGCCGGGAGCGGAACGGGCTACCGGCCGGCGAACTTGTCAGGGTCAGGACCAGTGCGCTCGTTCTTGTTCAGCAGCGTGATGTCCTCGACGTCGGTGGCGGGCAGCTCGAAGTCGAAGATGTCGATGTTCTCCCTGATCCTGTCCGGGGTGACCGACTTGGGGAACACGATGTCGCCCCGCTGGATGTGCCAGCGCAGCACGACTTGAGCCGGGGTCTTGCCTGCCCGCGCGGCGATTGACTGGATGGTCGGGTCGGCGAGGACGCCCCCCTTCCCCAGCGGTGACCAGCCCTCGACCGCGATCTGATGCTCCGCGCAGAAGGCGCGCACCTCGTCCTGGGTCAGGTACGGGTGCGTCTCGATCTGGTTGACCGCCGGAATAATCTCGGTCTCACCATGCAGCCGCCGTAGGTGATGGGGCTGGAAGTTGGACACGCCGACGGATCGGGCCCGGCCTTCGCGGTAGAACTCCTCCAGCGTCCGCCAGGTCTGCACGTAGTCACCGCCGTACCGGGTCGGCAGTGGCCAGTGGATGAGGAACAGGTCGACGTACTCGGTGCCGAGAGCCTTGAGCGTCCCTTCGAAAGCCTGGCGTGCATCGTCCGGCTCATGCGCGTCGTTGCTCAGCTTGCTGGTGACGAAGACCTCACCGCGGTCCAGGCCCGACCTGGCAATGGCCTCGCCCACCTCGGCCTCGTTGCCGTACATCTCGGCGGTATCGATGTGCCGGTACCCGGCCTCGAGTGCCGTGCTCACAGCGGCCGCCGTGTCCTTCGGCTCAATCTGGAAGACGCCGAACCCGAACTGCGGAATGGCCTGACCATTGTTCAGCCTGATGTCCGGAATGGAAGTCACGAAAGAACTCTCCCTAGCTCGAATCGCGTATACGGACCCGCGACACCTGCCCGGATCGGGACGGGCTACACAACGGGTCGCGACATCGCACGTCGCACAACTGCCTACTCCCTGACCGCTCGGGTGTCGAGCCCGCGCAGAACGGTCGATGACACAGCCGCCATCCAGGGCCGCGCGGGCAGGAGCAGCGTGGTGATGCCTATGACTTCGTTCATGGCCGCCAGCTGAGATTCATGACGAAAGTCGGACCGGTTGCGCACACCGCGAATGATCACGTTGGCGCCGTGGTCTCGGCAGAACGCGACGGTCAGCCCGGCCCACGTGGTCACGGAGACGTTGTCCCAGTTCGCGGGAAGTTCCCGGCGCAGCCTGGTCCCTCGTTCCGAGGGGGCGCTGGCTGGATGCTTCTCAGCGTTGATAGCAACGAGCACGGTGACCCGCGCGAAGAGGTGCCGTGCCCGTTCGATGATGTCGATATGACCGGGCGTGATGGGGTCGAAAGTGCCGGGATAGACCGCATGCTCCGCCAGCCGGCTCCCGCCGGTCGCGCCTACCACCATCACAGATTAACGCCACTGGTTCCGTCACGGCGGCGGGCATAACCTGGCCAGGTGAACGGGGACGGCAGCCAGCGGAATGACGCCGGATCCTCGCCGCGGGCCGACGATTCCGCGGCCGATGTGGTGGAACAAGGCGGCCGTCGCTTCTTCCCGTCCCTGAATTGGCCGTCGATGAAATGGCGCCCGCCGCGGGGCGCCATGATCCTGCTCGCCGTGGGGCTGGTCATCGGGCTCGCCGCGGGATACGCGACCGGATACCGGCAGGCACCGAGGAACGCCAGCGCGCCGCCGACGCCCATCTCCGGCCCAGCCTCAACGGTGTTCACGGATGGCCTGGCGCTGACCCAGGACACCGGCACGTGTTCCGTGCAGTCCGGCCGGGAACTCCAGCTCGGCGTGCAGGTCACCAACCAATCCGGGGGGGCGATCGGGCTCGGCGGATTCCGCACCGTGCTTCCCCTCAGCGGCCTCAAGGTGGTCTCGCAGCGATGGGCGCCGTGCGGGGCGATCGGGGCAGTACAGGTGCCGGACACCCTCGGGCCCGGTGAAAGCACCTGGCTCAGCGTCACCGTCCAGGTCCTCGTCGCCTGCCCAGCGCCGATTCCTGTCCAGTTCGCCGTCGGCTACACGTACGCCGGGAAAGCCGCCACCATCAACCTGCCCGGCTTCCCCGACCTGGGCAGCGTGCCTTATACCGGCTGCCGCAGCGGCTAGGCCCTGGGAGCGGGGAGCGCGGCGATGAGCCGGTCTAGTTCGGCGTCGGTGTTGTAGTAGTGCACGGAGGCGCGGACCAGATCGGGCAGGCCGCGGTGCGCTAGGTCGAGCTGCGCGTGCGAGACGAGTGACACGCTCGTGTTGACACCGCTCGCCGCCAGGTGCCGCTGAACCTCCTGGGCAGGCACGCCCGCCACGCTGAAGGTGACGATCGCGCAGCGTCGCAGGCCCTGGTCGTGCACCCGCACCCCGTCAATCGCGGCAAGCCGCGAGCGCAGCTCGGCCGCCAGCGCGGTCACCCGGGCCTCGATGGCGTCGAGCCCCCAGGACAGCGCGTACTCGACCGCCGTGCCGAGGCCGACCTTGCCCGCGTAGTTGGTCTCCCAGTTCTCGAACCGCCGCGCGTCGTCGCGGATCTCGAAGCTGCTAGGGCCGGTCCAGGTCGCGGCGTGCAGGTCGAGGAATGGCGGCTCGAGTTTGTCCAGCATCTCGCGCCGCACGTACAGGAATCCGGTGCCCCGCGGGCCGCGCAGGAACTTCCTGCCGGTGCCCGACAGCATGTCGCAGCCGATCCGCCGCACGTCGATACTCAGCTGGCCAGCCGACTGGCAGGCGTCAAGCAGGAACGGGACACCCGCCTCGCGCGCGACGGCGCCGACCTCCTCGGCGGGGTTCACGAGACCGCCGTGGGTGGGAACGTGGGTCATGGCGATGAGCTTCACCGTGCCAGGACCGCGCCCAAGGCGCTCCTTCAGGCCGGCGACGGAGAACTGGCCATGCTCGTCATCCTCGATGACCTCGACGACCGCCCCGGTTCGCCTGGCGACCTGGAGGTAGGCGATCACGTTGCTCGCGTACTCGGCGCGGGCCGTCAGGATGCGGTCCCCCGGCTTGAACCCCAGCGAGTAGAACGCCATGTCCCACCCTCTGGTCGCGTTCTCCACCACCGCGATCTCGCCGGGCTGGCAGCCGAGCAGCCGCGCGAGCTCCGTGTAAACGGCTTCTACCTGGTCGTGCGCGGCGTCGGCGGCCTCGTACCCGCCGATCTCCGCCTCCAGCCGCAGGTGCGCGATGACCGCTTCCGTCACGGCGGACGGCGGCAGCGCCGCCCCTGCGTTGTTCAGGTGTGCCACCCTGGCGACGCCGGGGGTATCACGCCGGGCACGGGCAACGTCAAAAGCCACGAAAGCACACTAACCGAAGGAGACAGCGTGACCAGCGACCACACCGCGATCGTGACGGGCGCCAATCACGGCATCGGGGCGGCGACGGCGGAGGCCCTGGCCCGCCGCGGCTGCGCCGTGCTGTGCACGTACCTCCGGGTGGCGGACCCGGAAGACCCCGGCATTCCGCGCACGTTCCGGGACAACCGCGCCGCCGACGCCGCGGCCGTCATCGCCCGCATCGAAGGCAACGGCGGCACGGCGTCCGCCGTGGAGGCCGACCTGTCCGACCCGGCCACGCCCGTCCGGCTCTTCGACATCGCCGAGGATCGGTTCGGCCCGGTGGACGTCCTGGTCAACAACGCGACCGGCTGGCTGGCCGACACCTTCGGCGCCGCCGCGACCGACCGGGCCGGCCGGACCCTGCAGCCGGTGACGGCAGAGACGTGGACCCGGCAGTTCACCGTCGACGCGATGGGCGCGGCCCTGATGATCGCCGAGTTCGCCCGGCGGCACATCGCACGCCAGGCAACCTGGGGCCGGATCATCGGCCTGACATCCGGCGGCCAGCTCGGCTTTCCCGAGGAGGTCTCCTACGGGGCGGCCAAGGCGGCCCAGGAGAACTACACAATGTCAGCCGCCCTGGAGCTCGCCAGGTACGGGGTCACGGCGAACATGGTCTACCCGCCGGTCACTGACACCGGCTGGGTCACCGACGCCGTGCGCGAGCAGGTGGCCAACAGCCCGACGCTCATCCACATCGCCACCCCGCAGCAGGTCGCCGACGTGATCGCCTACCTCGCGTCCGACGAAGCCGCCCTGATCACCACGAACGTGATCACCCTGCGGTGACCAGGCCTACTCCCCCTCGCGGGGATCCGGCATGCGGGCCCCGCGAAGCGTCCAGGACGTACATCCCGGGGGCTACTCGAATAGGCCTCGTGGCCGATGCCGGCCGGGCGACCGGCAACCTAGCATTCGTGATATGAGCACTCCTGTCCCCGCGGACCAGGAGGTCCGCGGCTGGCCGGCCACAGCCCGGCCGTATCTGCTCGGCGGCCTGGCGGCGCTTTCCGTCGGCGCGGCGGCCATCCACTTCGCGGTCGTGTTCGAGCACTTCGCCGAATACACCCTGTACGGCGTCTTCTTCCTGGTGATCTCCTGGGCGCAGCTGATCTGGCCGGCGGTCCTGCTCTGGCGGCCGTCGCGGCTCTGGCTGTCGCTGGGCATCGCCGGGAACGCCATCATCATCGTGGTGTACGCGCTGTCGCGCACCGTCGGCCTGCCGTTCGGCCCAGACCTGCACAGTGCTGAATCGGTCGGCGCCCTGGACGTGGTGAGCTGCGTCCTCGAGTTCGGGCTGATCGTCGGCTGCGCCGCGCTGCTGTGG
>NZ_JBARCR010000950.1:0-1632 GCF_049794275.1 Trebonia sp. | reverse complement strand
TCCTGGTGCCGGTCGTGTGCGTGCCGCCCGGCCGGGCTCGCACAACGGAGCCCCCGGCGTAGGTGAGGGTCGTGCGGACCGTGTACAGCTTCGGCTGCTCAGGCGACCAGTAGCTCACCGGGCCCGTCCCGCCGATGGTGAGCGCGACGGCGTGCGTGCCCGGCCGGCCGATGCGCAACGTCGTCCGGGCGCTGGCCAGCGTGCGGTCGCCGTCGAGCAGGGCGGCGGTGACGGCCGCGGCCCCGCCCCTGGGGACGGTGCCCGCCTGGACACTCGCCGTGACCCGGACAGTGCGGCCGGCGGCGAGCACGTTCCGCGGCAGGACGAAGACGTCCTGCAGGTAGATGTCGGGAACCACCTCGAGCCGCACGTCCCGGTAGATGCCGGCCGGCTGCAGGAAGTCCATGGTCGGCGGCCCGCCGGCCAGGGCGTCCGGCGGGACATCGAGCCAGCGGCCGTCCACGATGACGGCGAGCACGTTGCCGCGGGGCCTGAGATGGCCGGTGAGCTCGGCCGTCCAGGGCAGGTAACCGCCGGCGTGGGTGGCCACGACCCGGCCGTTGAGCACGACGGTGGCGTTCGTCATGACCCCGTCGAAGGTCACGAGCACCCGGCTGCCCGCCGTGAACGCGCTGTCGAAGTGCTTGCGGTAGATCCAGGTGCGCTCCCAGGTCCGATAGTCCCAGCCGGTCCAGGACAGGTCCGTGACGGTGTGCGGCAGCGTGACGCGTGCGTAGCCGCTGTCGTCGTGCCCGGGCGATTCCGCGCCCTTCACGTACGGGCCGCCGAACAGCCAGCCCTGGTTGAAGTCGTAGCTTCCCACCAGATCGTCCAGCATCGCGGCGACCGGGCGCGGGCCGGAGCCGCGGAGCAGGTCTTCAGCGCAGGTGCCGCCCGCTACGGCAGCGGCCCCTGCGGTAAGGCCGGCCAGCGCGGATCTCCGGGACAGCACGCGGCCGGTCATGTGCCCACTATGTCGGACGTGCGATGCCGCCGGGGCTGGACCGGCCGGAATGTCAGACCCCCGCACTATCTTCGAATGTGTCAGCAAATGGACTGGACATCACCACGAATCTGTGTTCGAATGAAGACGTGGCGAACTCCGGCCGCCGCGACCCCTGGCGGCCGGCAGCTGGCCGGGCGGGGCGTGGGGAAGCGCTTCGCCCGGCCAGGGGCCCCGCAGCGGCGGGGCGAAGCGGCACGAAGCGGAAGGCTGAAGGAGTGACGACGATGATCAGCACCCTGACGGTGGCAGGCAGCGAAGCGCCGGCGCACCGGGTTTCCCCGACGGTGCTCAGCCTGCTTGAGACTGCTCGGCGCGGGCTGGCCGAGGCCGGCGCAGAAGGCGATCCCGGTACCCGTTACATCTGCGCGCACCTGGCCGCGCTGCGGGCCGCGGCGGCGATCGTCGCCGCCAGGGGCGAGCCGGGAACGGGGACCCGCCGTAGGCGGCCGCGCAGCGTGTGGGAACTGCTCCCGCAGGTCGAGCCGGCGCTGGCCGAGTGGGCGGCGTTCTTCGCGGCCGGCGCGGCCAAGCGGGCCGCCGCCGAGGCCGGGCTACCGAGGGCGGCCTCTCCGCAGGAGGCCGATGACCTGCTGCGGGACGCGAGTACGTTTCTAACCGTGGCGGAG
>NZ_JBARCR010000949.1:0-2967 GCF_049794275.1 Trebonia sp. | reverse complement strand
AGGCCGGCGGCTACTCGCTCGGCATGCGGCAGCGGCTCGGCATCGCCGCCGCGCTGCTGGGCGACCCGCCGGTGCTGATGATGGACGAGCCGTTCAACGGCATGGACCCGGAGGGCATCGCCTGGATGCGGTCGTTCCTCCGCCAGCTCGCCGCCGAAGGCCGCGCCGTGCTCGTCTCCAGCCACCTGATGAGCGAGCTCCAGGACACCGCCGACCACCTGGTCGTCGTCGGCCGCGGCCGGGTCATCGCGGACAAGAGCGTCGCGGACCTGATCGCGGCGGCGTCGGGGGACCGGGTGCGGTTGCGCACGGCCGCCCCCGCCGAGGCGATGACCGTGCTGGCGCATGCCGGGGGAACTGTCGCGGCGGTGGCGGCTGACCTGCTGACCGTCTCCGGTCTTTCCTCCGAACGGATCGTGACCGCTCTCACCGCCAGCCATGTCCCGTTCAGCGAGGTGAGCGCCCACCGGGCGTCGCTTGAGGAGGCGTACATGGAGCTGACGCGGGATTCGGTTGAGTTCCACGCGGGGGCGAGCTCATGAGCGTCATGACTCCCTACCGGTCCGGGCTGAGCGCCGGCCGGGACGGCTTCGCGCAGCTGCTGCACGCGGAGTGGACGAAGTTCCACACGGTGCGCGGCTGGATCATCGGGCTGGTCATCGGGCTCGTGGCGATGGCGGGCCTCGGGCTGTTCACCGCCGGGAGCGCCAGCAGCTCCTGCCAGGCCAGCGGCGGCCCCGTCCGTTCCGGAGCGGCCTGCGGGCTCGGGTTCGCGCTCGGCCCGGCCGGCCAACCGGTATCCGACAGCTTCTATTTCGTGCGCCAGCCGCTCACGGAGAACGGGACGATCACCGTCCGGCTCACGTCGATGACGGGCCTGCTGCCGCCTTCCACGCCCCCCGCCAACCAGTCGTCCAATGCTCCGCTGGACACGCGGCCCGGCGTCGAGCCGTGGGCCAAGGCCGGGATCATCATCAAGAGCAGCCTCACCGACGGCTCCCCGTACGCGGCGATGATGGTCGCCGCCGATCATGGGGTGCGGATGCAGTGGAACTACACCGGGGACACCCCCGGCTTGCCTGGCGCCGTCGGGCCGGAGAACCCGCGCTGGCTTCGGCTCACCAGGTCCGGGGACGTGATCACGGGCTACGACTCGGCGGACGGCACGCACTGGACCGAGGTCGGCGCGGTCACGTTGTCCGGGCTGCCGCGGGTGGTGCAGGCGGGGCTGTTCGCCGCCTCTCCCGTTGACCTGCAATCGCAGTACTGCTCCGGCTACTGCAACGGCCCCGGCGGCCCCACCCAGGCCACCGGAGTGTTCGATCATGTGAGCGCGCCTAGCCGGGTCTGGACCGGCGGGTACGTGGGAGCGGCGTACGCGTCGGGGGTCGGCAGCTACCACCCGGCTGGCGGCGGGTTGAGCGTGACCGGGTCCGGTGACATCGCGCCGATCCCCGTGGGGCACGGTGGCGGGGCCGATCCCGCGATCACCGTCAGCGAGTACCTCCTCGGCACGTTCGCCGGGCTGATCGCCCTCGGGGTGGTGGCCGCGCTGTTCATCACCGCGGAGTACCGGCGTTCGCTGATCCGCGTGACGTTCGCCGCGAGCCCGCGACGTGGCCGGGTACTGGCGGCGAAGGCGGTCGTGGTCGCCGCGGTGTCGTTCGTCGTGGGAGCGGTCGCCGCCGCGTTCGCGGTGCTGGTCGGCACGGCGATCACGCACGCCCGCGGCTACTATGCCGCCCCTGTGTCCACGGCGACCGAGGTGAAGGTGATCATTGGCACGGGGCTGTTCGCGGCCGTGGCCGCGGCCGGCGCCCTCGCGGTCGGCGCCATCACGCGGCGCGGGGCGGCTGCGGTCACGATCGTCATCGTGGCGCTCGCGGTGCCGGTTTTCCTGGCCATCTCCAGGGCCGTGCCGGGCGGTGCCGGGGACTGGCTGCTGCGGGTCACGCCGGCCGCGGGCATCTCCCTCCAGCAGGCGTATCCGCAGTACCAGCAGGTTGCCAGCACTGTCTATTCGCCGCTGAACGGGTATTACCCGCTGTCGTGGTGGGCGGGCTTGCTGGTGCTGTGCGCCTGGGCGGCGGTAGCGCTGGGCGTGGCGGCGTACCTGCTGCGCCGGAGGGACGCGTGACCGAGGCGGTCGTCTCGACCCGGGATGCCTGGGGCGCGTGGGGCGCGTGGGCCGGCCTGCCGGACGCGCTGCACGCCGAGTGGACCAAACTGCGCACGCTGGCGAGCACCTGGTGGCTGCTGCTGGCAGCGGCCGCGCTCACCGTGGCGGTGGGCGCGGCCGTGGCCGCGACGTACCAGTGTTCCGGCGGCCCGGCGGCGTGCGCTCCGGCGGTGACGGGCGCCGACCCGGCCAAGATCAGCCTCACCGGCGTCTATCTCGGCCAGGTGATCGTCGCCCTGCTGGCGGTGCTCGCGGTCGGCGGCGAGTACGGGACCGGCATGATCCGCGTGACCCTCGCCGCGACGCCGCGGCGGCTGACCATGCTGGCCGCCAAGATGGCCGTCGTGACCGGCTGGACGCTCGCGGCGTCGGTAGTCGCCGTGGCCGGCTCGCTGCTGGCCGGGTGGCTGATCCTGCCCGGCCGGGGACTGTCCGCGGCGAACGGCTACGTCGTGCCGTCGCTGGCCAACGGCGCCGACCAGCGGGCGTTCGGCGGCTCGGTGCTCTACCTGGTCCTGATCGCCCTGCTCGCGCTCGGCGTCACCACCGCGGTCCGCGACTCCGCGGTCGCGATCGGCCTGGTCCTCGGCCTGCTGTACCTGTTCCCCATCGTCAGCGCCGTGATCCCGAGCCACACCTGGTCCCGCCACCTGGAACAGATCGCCCCGATGACCGCAGGCCTCTATATCGAGGCCACCGTGGGATTGGCGGCGCTCCCGCTCACCCCGTGGCAGGGCCTCGGCGTCCTGGCGCTGTGGGCCGTCGGCGCGCTGCTCCTCGGCGCCGCC
>NZ_JBARCR010000948.1:0-4165 GCF_049794275.1 Trebonia sp. | reverse complement strand
CCCGGCCGCCGTAGACTCTGGCCCCTTCAGCCTCTGTAGGGCGAGAACTTGACCGGGGTGTGAGAGTCACCCCGCGTCCGTTCGGGATGATGCTTTTATTCATTTCGAACAGGGAGAGTCAGATGGTGCTGTTCCGGCGTGGCATGCATTTCGGGTCGTACGGCACCGCGGACGACGGGCCCGCGGTGTTCGACCGGCTCGCGGAGGCAGTGCGGTCCGCGGAGGCGGCCGGGTTCGACGCGGTGTCGGTGCCGGACCACGTGCACCAGAACCAGGTCGGCGGCGGGCCTGACTCGCCCATGTTCGACGCGTACACGCTGCTCGGGGCGCTGGCGGTGCGGACGGCGACGGTGCGGCTGTTCGCGCTGGTCAGTCCCGTGACGCTGCGCCACCCCGGGCTGCTCGCCAAGGCGGTGACCGCACTCGACGTGCTGTCGCGCGGGCGGGCCGTGCTCGGCATCGGCGCCGGGTGGGACGTCGCGGAAAGCGAGGCATACGGGATCTCCTTCCCGTCCGCCGGCGAGCGGTTCGACCGGCTCGAGGAGGCGCTGGCGATCTGCGACGCGCTGCTCACCGAGGGGCGGGCCACGTTTTCCGGGAAGTTCTACACGATGCGGGACGCGCGGAACTCGCCGCGGCCAGTGCACGCCACGATTCCCGTCCTGGTGGCAGGCGGCGGGGAGCGCCGCACGCTCGACCTGGTGGCGCGGTACGGGGACGCGTGCAACGTGTTCGCCGCCGACCCGGCGGAGCTGCGGCACAAGTTCGAGGTGCTCGACCGGCACTGCGGGCGGGTGGGGCGCGACCCGCTGGAGATCACCAGGACCGTGTTCGCGGCGGCCCCCGCCGACCTGGACGCGTTCGCGGCCGGCGCCCGGTCGTGGGCGGCCGCGGGCGCCGACGGCGCGGTGATCATCGGGCCCTCGGACCCGGGGCGGATCCCGGCGATCGGGGAGATTCTCGGCGAGGTGTTTCCCTAGGCGGCGGCCGTGCGGTGCCCGGCGAACGCCAGCTCGGGATGCGCGTGGATGTCCTTATACAGGCCGGCGAGTTCCGCCGCCTCGGTCACTGGGGTACGTCCATCGTGAGGACCAGCTTCCCTGCGACGTGCCTCTTTTCGCCGAGCTCATGGGCTTTGGCGGAGTCGGACAGCGGGAACGTGGCCGCGATGACCGGGCGGAGCTTGCCTTCGGTTACCAGGTCCGCGATCGCGGACAGTCCGCCGTGATCGTGCTCCACCAGCATGACCTGGGCGCGGACGCCTAGCCTGGCGGCCTCTTCGGCTACCTCAGGGGGGAATGGGAGCAGGCTGATCAGCTGGCCGCCAGCGCGGATTGTGCGCAGCGACCGGGCCGGGTAGTCGCCGCCGACCGTGTCCAGCACGACGTCCACGTCGCTGACCGCGGCCGCGAAGTCGGTCGCCTGGTAGTCGATCATCTCGTCGGCGCCGAGGCCGCGCACCAGGTCGTGGTTCTTGGCGCTGGCCGTGCCGATCACGTACGCGCCGCGCGCCCTGGCGATCTGCACGGCGAGATGACCCACTCCCCCGGCCGCGGCGTGGATGAGGACGCGCTGCCCGGCTTCCAGGCGCGCGGTGTCGTTGAGGGCCTGCCACGCGGTCAGCGCCGCCAGCGGCAGCGCGGCCGCCTGCACGTGATCCACGTTCTCCGGCTTGCGCGCGAAGGCGCGGGTGGGCGCCGTGACGTACTCGGCGTGCGAGCCGACGCCGTGCGGGTACGGCAGCATGCCGAACACCTCGTCGCCCGGCTGGAACAAGGTGACGCCGAAACCGGTCGCCTCGACCACGCCCGACACGTCCCAGCCGAGCGTGAACGGCGGCGGGCCGAGGAAGATCGGGAACGCCCGGTGGCCCCAGTCGGTGGGGTTCACCCCGGCCGCGTGCACCCGCACCAGGACCTGGCTGATGCCGGGCTCCGGCCGGGGGACCTCGGTTTCGCGGAGCACCTCGGGCCCGCCGAGGACCTCCTGCCGGATCACGCGCATGGTTGTCGTCATGGCGCTAAGCCTGCCACGCCCCGGCCGGCGCCCGATGAACGACTAGCGATCGGGCGAATGGCAGGCGAGGTGATGGGAAGATGCGGCAGCTGTCAGGCCGCCGGGGGCCCGGCCCCGGGTGAGGGCGCGCTTTCGCACCCCGGGCCGCGGGGCCGGGAACCCGCGCTGGCTAGGTCAGAGCTGGGCGGTGACTGCCTTGACCTCCGTGTAGGCCTCGAGGGCCTCGTGGCCCATCTCGCGGCCCCAGCCCGACTGCTTGTAGCCGCCGAAGGGCAGGGACGCGTCGAAGACGTTGTAGCAGTTGATCCAGACCGTGCCGGCCCGGAGCTTCTTCGCCAGCGCGTGCGCCTTGGAGATGTCCTGGGTCCAGATGCCGGCGCCGAGACCGTACTCGGAGTCGTTGGCGGCTGCGGCGATGTCGTCAAGCGACTGGAACGGCGCGGCGACCACCACAGGGCCGAAGATCTCCTCGCGGACGACCTTCATGTCCGGCGTGGTGTTGGTGAGCACGGTCGGCTCGACGAAGTAGCCCTTGTCGCCGTACCTGGTGCCGCCGGTGAGCGCCGTGGCGCCGTCATCGCGGCCCGAGTCCAGGTAGCCGGTGACCCGGCGGAGCTGCTCGTCGGAGACGAGCGGGCCCATCTGGGTGCCTTCCTCCATACCCGGTCCGAGCTTGATCGACTTGGCGATCTCGACGACGCCCGCGACGACCTCGTCGAACCGGTTCTGCTGCACGAACAGCCGGGAACCGGCCACGCAGCACTGACCGTGGTTGAAGAAGATCGCGTTCGCGGCGCCCGCCACCGCCTCCGGTGAGGCGTCCTCGAAGACGATGTTCGGCGACTTGCCGCCGAGCTCCAGGGTGACCTTCTTCAGGTTGCCCGCGGCCGCGTGCACGATCAGCTTGCCGACCTCGGTGGAGCCGGTGAAGGCGATCTTGTCGACCTGCGGGTGGGCCGCGAGGGCCGCGCCGGCGGTCTCGCCGAAGCCGGTGACGACGTTCACCACACCGTCGGGGATGCCCGCCTCGGCCATCAGGCCGGCCAGCCGCACCGCGGTCAGCGGCGTCTGCTCGGCGGGCTTGAGGATGACGGTGTTACCGGCGGCCAGCGCGGGCCCCAGCTTCCACGCCGCCATCAGCAGCGGGAAGTTCCACGGGATGATCTGCCCGACCACGCCGACCGGCTCGCGCAGCGTGTAGGAGTGGAAGTTCGCGCCCGGCATGTAGGGCACCGAGATGTTGATCGTGTTGCCCTCGATCTTGGTGGCCCAGCCGGCCATGTAGTGGAACAGGTCCGCGGCCAGCGGAACGTCCGCGGCCCTGGCCACCGCGAAGGGCTTGCCGTTGTCCAGGCTCTCGAGCTGTGCGAGTTCGTCGGCGTGCTCGAGGATCAGGTCCCCGATCTTCCAGATGATCCGGCCGCGGTCGCTGGCGGTGAGCCTGCCCCAGGGACCGTCGTCGAACGCCCGGCGAGCGGCACGCACGGCGCGCTCGATGTCCTCGGTGTCGCCTTCCGCGATGTGGGCCAGAGTGTCCCCGGTGGACGGGTCGGGAGTCTCGAATGTCCTGCCCGACGCCGCATCGACCCACTGCCCGTCGATGAACAGCTGCCGCGGCGAGGCGGTGAACTCCTCGACGCTCCGTTCGGTGGTCACTGTCATGAAGTCTCATCTCCTTCACGGACCCGGGCACACCCTTGGCCAAGGCCGATAGTCACAATGAGACAACAGGACCGTGACCCGCCACAAGGGCACCCCCCAAGGAGACCAGTCATGCCGAAGATCCTGATCGTCACCGGAGACGCCGCGGAATCGCTTGAGGTCATGTACCCGTACCAGCGGCTACTCGAAGAGGGCTACGAGGTCGACATCGCCGCGCCGTCGGTGAAGAAGCTGCAGTTCGTCGTCCATGACTTCACCGACGGCTTCGACACCTACACCGAGAAGGCCGGCTACACGTGGCCCGCCGACGTCGCGTTCGCCGACGTCGACCCGGCGCAGTACGTCGCGCTGGTCATCCCCGGCGGGCGCGCCCCCGAGTACATCCGCAACGACCCGGACGTGCAGCGGATCGTGCGCCACTTCATGGGCGCCGACCAGCCGGTCGCCCAGCTGTGCCACGCCCCGCAGGTGCTGGCCGCCGCCGGGA
>NZ_JBARCR010000947.1:0-3239 GCF_049794275.1 Trebonia sp. | reverse complement strand
GTGGCGCTCGCCGCCGAGGTAGGCGCGCCGCCGTGGAAGATCGACCGGGTGCGGCAGCAGCTGCGCGGCTGGCACCCGGACGGGGTGGCGCGCGCGCTGCAGGCGGTCGCCGAAGCGGACGCTCAGGTCAAAGGCGACAGCGTGAGCGCGGACTACGCGCTGGAGCGCGCTGTCAGGCGGATCGTCGCCTACCGTGCGGGAGCGGGCCGCTGAACTCCAAGCGGCCCGCCACGCAGCGCCCTCAGGCGTCCTGCAGCTCCGACAGCCGCTTGGCGATCGCGGACTTGCGGTTCGCGGCCTGGTTCTTGTGGATGACGCCCTTGCTCACTGCCTTGTCAAGCTTGCGCGAGGCAGCCTGCATCGCCGCGGTCGCCTCCTCGGCGTTCCCCGCGTCAACAGCCTCGCGGAACTTCCGCACGTACGTGCGCAGCTCAGACTTGACCGCCTTGTTACGCTGGTGCGCCTTCTCGTTCTGCTTGATGCGCTTGATCTGCGACTTGATGTTCGCCACGCGTAAAGATCCTCACAGCTTGTCCATTAAAGTCATTGGGGAGCGTCACCGGCCGCGGTCGGTGCCCAGACGGCGACCGGCGGGAAAACGACGGCGCGCTGACGAAGGATATCCGAGCTATCGGCTGTTCCTCAAACCATAGTGGGAAGCAAGGTTTCAATGAGCGTTCCGGCCAGGCCGGTACCTGCGCCTGCCCGTACGGACCAGGCCGTGATCCGCAATTTCTGCATTATCGCGCACATCGATCACGGCAAGTCCACGCTGGCCGACCGCATGCTGCAGCTGACCGGCGTCGTCGAGGGCCGGCAGATGCGCGCCCAGTACCTGGACCGGATGGACATCGAGCGCGAGCGCGGCATCACGATCAAGAGCCAGGCCGTCCGGCTGCCCTGGAACAACCAGGGCCAGGACTACGTGCTCAACCTCATCGACACGCCCGGCCACGTCGACTTCAGCTACGAGGTATCGAGGAGCCTCGCCGCCTGCGAGGGCGCCGTCCTGCTGGTGGACGCCGCGCAGGGCATTGAGGCGCAGACGCTCGCCAACCTCTACCTCGCGCTCGACGCTGACCTGAAGATCATCCCGGTGCTGAACAAGATCGACCTGCCCGCGGCGCAGCCCGAGCGGTACGCGAGCGAGATCGCCGCGATCATCGGCATCGACCCGGCCGAGGTCATGCGGGTGTCCGCCAAGACGGGCGAGGGCGTCAAGGACCTGCTCGACACGATCGTCGGGCAGGTCCCGCCGCCGCACGGCGACCCCGACGCCCCGGCGAGAGCAATGATCTTCGACTCGGTCTACGACACCTACCGCGGCGTTGTCACCTACCTGCGGGTCATGGACGGGCACCTCAGCAAGCGCGAGCGCGTGCTGATGATGTCCACCCAGGCCGTGCACGAGACCCTCGAGCTCGGGGTCATCTCCCCGGAGCCGCTCCCGGCCGACGGCCTCGGCGCCGGCGAGGTCGGCTACCTCATCACCGGCGTCAAGGACGTCCGCCAGGCGCGGGTCGGCGACACGATCACCAGCGCCAGCAAGCCGGCCGCAGCAGCCCTCGCTGGCTACGACAACCCCAGGCCGATGGTGTTCTCCGGCCTGTACCCGGTCGACGGCGACGAGTACCCGGAACTAAGAGATGCCCTCGACAAGCTCAGGCTCAACGACGCCGCGCTGGTCTACGAGCCGGAGACGAGCACCGCGCTCGGCTTCGGGTTCCGCTGCGGGTTCCTCGGCTTGCTGCACATGGAGATCGTCAGGGAGCGGCTGGAGCGCGAGTTCGACCTGTCGCTCATCTCCACCGCCCCGAACGTCGTCTACCGCGTCGTCATGGAAAGCGGCCGCGAGCTCCGGGTGACCAACCCCAGCGACTTCCCGGGCGGCATCGACGGCTACTCCGCCGCGGGCCAGAACCCGAAGGGCAACACCGGCGGCAAGATCCAGGCGGTCTACGAGCCCGTGGTGCGGGCCACGATCATCTCCCCGAGCGACTACATCGGCACGATCATGGAGCTGTGCCAGAGCCGCCGTGGCGCGCTGCTCGCCATGGACTACCTGTCGACCGACCGGGTGGAGATCCGGTACACGATGCCGCTCGCGGAGATCATCTTCGACTTCTTCGACCAGCTCAAATCCAGGACCAGGGGCTACGCGAGCCTGGACTACGAGCCGGCCGGCGAGCAGGAGGCCAACCTGGTCAAGGTCGACATCCTGCTGCAGGGCCAGCCGGTGGACGCGTTCAGCCAGATCGTGCACGCCGACAAGGCCCGCGAGTACGGCCTGGCGATGACCGCCAAGCTCAAGGAACTGATCCCGCGCCAGCAGTACGAGGTGCCGATCCAGGCCGCGGTCGGGTCACGGATCATCGCCAGGGAGAACATCCGCGCCCTGCGAAAGGACGTCCTCGCCAAGTGCTACGGCGGTGACATCACCCGCAAGCGGAAGCTGCTCGAGAAGCAGAAGGAAGGCAAGAAGCGGATGAAGACGATCGGCCGCGTCGAAGTCCCGCAGGAAGCCTTCGTCGCCGCCCTGTCCACCACGCAGTCGGACACCGCCAGCCGGCGGTAACAAACCGCCCAGGGAAAGGCGTCAGCGCTGGCTGGACGCGGCCAGCAGCACGACGAGGAACAGCGCCCAGCAGGCGATCCCGAGGTAGCCGAGGACGAGCCCGGCGATGGCCAGCCCGTCGCCGCGCTCCCCGGTCCGCTTGATGTTCGCGCGCGCCACGTGGCCGAGGATGACCGCGGGCACGGCGGCGATGCCGAGCGTGAAGAATTCGGCGATCGCGCAGATCAGCGACGCGACGGCCACCCCGCTCGTCGGCGGCTGCGGCACCGGGTAGTAGCCCGGGTGATAGGGCGCCACCGCGCTGAACGGCCCGGCCGGCAGGTCGGCGACCACGGCGCCCAGGTCGGCGTAGGTCTTCGCCGACAGCACGCGCGAGCAGCGCGTGTCGAACTCCTCCTTGGTCAGCCGCCCTTCGCCGTACGCGGCGGTCAGCACGTCGATCGTCCGGTCCCGGTCGGCCGACGCGGCGCGCATCCCCGGCTGGGCGTATCCCGGCGGCCCCGGCACCCGCGGATGCGCGTACGGCGCGGGCGTGTACGGCACCGGCGGCCCGTACGGGGGCGGCCCGTACGACGGCGGTCCGTACGACGGCGGCCCGTAGCCAGGCATCGGCGGCGGGTACGGAACTGGCGGCCCCGCCGGCTGCCCGTGCGGGACAGTCGGC
>NZ_JBARCR010000946.1:0-1925 GCF_049794275.1 Trebonia sp. | reverse complement strand
GTACCGGGACCTGGCGCGCCCTGCCGAGAGGCCGCCGCGTCCGCGGCGGCTCTGCCCGCCGCCGGGTCGTCGTCGAACGGCGGGCCGAGGTCGGTCAATTCGAGCAGGCGGATCGCCGATAGGTCGTCAGTCGAGAGTGGCCGGTCAGCGGACACGCCCGGCCCCACGGCTTGCGATGTGGGCATGGGTCTCCCCCGGGAGCTGCGCGCGGGGGATGGCAACTAATTGCTACTAGTTGTACACGCGCCCACCGACATTCGAGCCGCGGCGAACCCGCGTCAGCCGCTCGCCGCGACGGTCGAGTTGAATTCGCTCGTGATGAATCTGCTCATTTCCCACGCTGTCCTGCTATGTTGATATTATCAATCGAAATTATAGAGATCTGCTAAAAAGGCTGCCAGTTCACGCAGGCAGTCCGCCTATGATCGGGACGTGGCCGAACTACGTGCAGTCGTCATCGACTGGGGCGGCGTGCTCACGCAGCCGATGGTCAACACGGTCCGGGCGTGGATCGCCGCCGACCAGATCGACTGGGACCGCTACGTGGCGGTCGTCGGCCCGTGGCTGGCCGAGGCGTATAAGGCCGACGGGGCCGACGGAGATCACGCCGTCAACCCGGTGCACGCGCTGGAACGCGGCGAGTGCACCGTCGCGGACTTCGAGCGGATGCTCGCCGGCCTCCTCGTCACGACAAGCGGCGGACCGGTGCTCGCCGAGGGGCTGCTCACCAGGATGCTGTCCGCGGGCATGCCACTTCCCGCCATGTACGAGCTGCTCCGCGACCTGCGCAGCAAGGGCGTGCGCACCGCGCTGCTGTCCAACTCGTGGGGACCGACCGGGTATCCCCGGCATGACTTTCCCGAACTGTTCGACGCCGTGGTGATCTCCGGCGAGGTCGGCATGCGCAAGCCAGAGCCGCGCATCTTCCGGCACGCCGCCGCGCTGCTCGACCTCGGGCCTGAGCACTGCGTCTTCGTGGACGACGTCGAGGCCAACGTCAAGGCCGCGATCGACTGCGGAATGACCGGCGTGCACCACACCGAGCCGGCGCTTACCCAGCAGCGGCTGACGGAGCTATTTGCCAATCGCTAGGCTTTGCGCGTGGCGGAGAAGGCAGCGAAGCCGTACCCACTGCCAGGAAGCCCGGGCCGTTCGGCGAACATGAAGGCGAACCGCCGCGCCGACACCAAGCCTGAGCTGGCACTGCGCAGCGCGTTGCACGCGCTCGGATACCGCTACCGCAAGGATTTCCGGCTCGACCTGCCCGCCAGGCGCGTGCGGCCGGACATCGCGTTCACCGCGCGCAAGGTGGCGGTGTTTGTCGACGGCTGCTTCTGGCACGCCTGCCCCGACCACGGCTCCCAGCCGAAGAACAACGAGTGGTACTGGTCGCCCAAGCTGGCCAGGAACGTGGAGCGCGACCGCGCGGCCGACGCCGCCCTGGCGCAGGCGGGCTGGATAGTGGTCCGGCTGTGGGAACACGTGCCGGTCACCGAAGCCGTCGCCCTGGTGACCGCCGCCGTGGGAGACCCGCGGCCACCGGACCAAGTCGCTACGATGAAGCCCCATGCGGGTTTACCTGCCCTCGACGCTGCCAGCGCTGGCCGACCTTCTCGCGAAAGGTGAGGCCGGGCCGCCGCCGGTCCGCGCGTTCGCGGTCACCCCGGCGCTGCGCGAGGCCTACGCGATCGGCGACGACGAGGAACTCGAGTACGTCGCGATGCTCGAAGCCGCCAGGCAGTCGCTGCGGCTGCTGGCCGACGACCCGGGGGCGCCGCAGCGCCGCGTGGTCCTGGCGGCGGACGTCCCGGACGGCGAGGTCCGCTGGAACGCGTACGACGACGAGCCCGCCACGGTGGTGCTCGGCGCACCGGTGCCGCTCGCGGCACTGGTGTCCGGCCACATCGACGCCGCCGGCGCCGGGC
>NZ_JBARCR010000945.1:0-5130 GCF_049794275.1 Trebonia sp. | reverse complement strand
CAGGCCGGACCTCCGCGGCGGCGTCGGCGGTGGGCTGCTCCTGGGCGGCGCTGTGCGCGGCGGTGGCCGCCTTGGAGATGGCGTGCGCCACGTCGTCGGCCACCACCGGGATCCGCAGCCAGCGGTCCAGGAGGCTCTTGCGCCAGGCGTAGATGGAGATCTCGCCGCCGTCGGACCTGGCGATGGTCACCTTGGCCCCGTCGGCCAGCATCGCGGTCACGTTCGCCAGCCGAACCCGCCGCGCGATGAGGCCCACCCGGAACATCAGCGTCCCCGCGTCCTGATCGAGTACCACCTCGGCGGGCCTAACGGCCATGCCAAGGCCCCAGCCGCCGAGGATGACCATGACCGGTACGCCGAACCAGAGCGGGAAGAACACCCCCGCCACCACGACGCCGGCCGCCGCGACGACGACCGACTTGACCTGGAGCATGACCGGGCATCGCCAGCGTTGAATCGGCACCGGAAAAGTATGCCGCACGCGGTCCCGTGCCCGCGCCGGCCCAGCCGGGGACGGGACGTGGCAGGATGGCCGGGTGGGCTCGCTGATGCTGCTGGACACGGCGTCGCTGTACTACCGGGCGTTCTACGGGATGCCGGAGACGGTGACGGCGCCGGACGGCACGCCGGTCAACGCGATCCGCGGGCTGCTCGACGCGATCGCCAGGCTCGTCAGGGACCGGTCGCCGGAGCGGCTGGTGGCCTGCCTGGACGCGGACTGGCGTCCCGCGTTCCGGGTCAGCGCCATCCCGTCGTACAAGGCGCACCGGGCGGAGCCGGACGGGACCGAGCAGACCCCGCCGGGCCTGGCCGTGCAGGTCCCGCTGATCACCCAGGTGCTGACCGCCGCCGGGATCGCCATGGCCGAACACGAGGGCTACGAGGCCGACGACATCATCGCCACCCTGGCGGACCGCGCTCGCACGCCAGTCGAGGTGGTCACCGGTGACAGGGACCTGTTCCAGCTCGTCGACGACGACCGCCAGATCCGGATTCTCTACACGATCCGCGGGCTGGCCAAGCTCGAACCGGTCACCGAGTCCGAAGTCGAGAAGAAGTACGACATCCCCGGCAAGGCCTACGCGGACTTCGCAGTGCTGCGCGGTGACCCGAGCGACGGCCTGCCGGGCGTGCCCGGCATCGGCGAGAAGACCGCCGCCACGCTCATCCGGGCGTTCGGCAGCATCGACGGCATCCAGAAGGCCCTCGACCTGGGCCACGGCGGCTTCCCGCCGGGCACGCGCAAGAAGCTCGAGGCCGCCCGCGACTACCTGGACGTCGCCCCCTCCGTCGTGATAACAGCAAGAGGCGTGCCGCTGCCCGATGACATCGACGGCCGCCTGCCGGCCAGGCCGCCCGACCAGGAGGAGCTCACCGAGATCGGCGTCGCTCTCGGCCTCGGGTCATCGCTCACCCGCTTCCGCGCGGCTGTCACAGAAAGGGGAGACTCGTGACCACCGACCCCGGGGGGTCGCAGGGGGGCATCCCCCTTTGGCCAGCCCCCGCCCTTTACCCGGCCGGCCGGCTCCGCGCGGTTGCCGAAGCGGTGCGCGGCAAGGGTATCGGCGCCCTGCTGCTGACCCCGGGCCCGGACCTGCGCTACGTGACCGGCTACGACGCCAAGCAGCTCGAGCGGCTGACCTGCCTTGTGATCCCGGCGGAGGGCGACCCGTTCCTGCTGGTGCCGCAGCTCGAGCTGAAGGCGGCGCAGGCCTCCCCGGCGTCCGGCCTCGGCGTGGAGATGGTGAGCTGGGGGGAAACGACGAGCCCGTTCGGGATAATCAAGAACAGGCTGCAGCGCCCGGAGTCAGTGGCGTTGTCCGACCGGATGTGGGCGCTGCACGTCCTGCAGTTCGCCGGGATCTTCCCCGGTGCCGAGCAGCACCTGGCCAGCGAGGTGCTGTCCCCGCTGCGGGTCCGCAAGTCGGCGGCCGAAGTGCAGGCGCTGCGCGAGGCTGGCCAGGCCATTGACCGGGTGCACGCGCGCGTCCCGCAGTGGCTCAGGCCAGGGACCACCGAGCGGCAGGCCGGGGTGAAGATCGCCGAGGCCATCCTGGGCGAGGGGCACGCCACGGTGGACTTCGTGATCGTCGGCTCAGGGCCGAACGCCGCCAGCCCGCACCACGAGGTCTCCGACCGGGTGATGCAGCAGGGCGACGTCGTGGTCGTCGACATCGGCGGCACGATGCCGTCGGGGTACTGCTCGGACTGCACGCGGACCTACGCGATCGGCGAGCCGCCCGCCGACTTCACGAAGTACTACGCGGTGCTCAAGGACGCGCAAGACCAGGCCTGCGACGCGGCCGGGCCCGGCGTCCAGGCGCAGGAGGTGGACCGGGTGGCGCGCGGCATCATCGCCGCCGCCGGGTACGGCGACTGGTTCATCCACCGCACCGGCCACGGCATCGGCCTGGAAAGCCACGAGGACCCGTACATCGTCGAGGGCAACGTCACGGAACTCGAACCGGGGATGGCCTTCTCCGTCGAGCCGGGCATCTACCCGGGGCCGCACGGCGCGCGTATCGAGGACATCGTGGTCTGCACCGAGACCGGCCGCGAGCGGCTGAATAACGCGCCCACCGACCTGGTGATCGTGTAACGGGAAATCAGCGCTCCGGCGAGTCGCCGCCCCGCTGCTGTTCGGCGAGGAACTGCTCGAACTGCTCGGCGAGCTCATCCGCGGTCGGCATCTGCTCGCCCTCGGCGAGCAGCTCCCCGTCGGACGACGCGAGCGCCGCGTCGTACTGCTGCTCGAGGCCGTGTACCAGCTCGGCGACCTCAGAGGACTCGGCGACCTGCCGGTCGATCAGCGTGTTGGTCTGGTCGGCGGCCTCGCGCAACTCGAGCGCGGGCAGGTCGAGCCCGGTGACTTCGCACACCGAGTCGAGCAGGGTGAGTGCCGCGGTCGGGTACGCGGCCTGGGCCAGGTAGTGCGGCACCTGGACGACGAAGCCAATCGCGTCCCGCCCCGCCTCGCCGAACCGGAACTCCATCAGCGCGGCCGCGCTAGCCGGGACCTGGAGCTTGCTGGGCAGCGGAACCCGGGTGGTGACCAGCCCGGGACGGGTGGCATGCGTGATCACGCCGAGCGGCCGGGTGTGCGGTATCCCCATCGGGACGCCGAAGTACGTGATCATCGGGCCGGCTCCGAGCCGCTCCGCGAGCGACCGGGTCGCCGCGACGAACAGCTCCCATTCGTGGTCCGGCTCAGGGCCGGTGAGCAGCAGGAACTGCTTACCGCCCACGTCCGACAGCAGGTAGACGGACAGTTCCGGCTGGTCGTAGCTCTCCCAGTGGCCGTCGTCGAACGTCATCAGCGGCCGCCGTGACCGGTAGTCGAGGAGCCGGTCGGTGTCGAATCTCGCGACCGTCGTGTGCTCGAACGTGTCAAGAAGGTGCTCGGTGACCAGGCGCCCAGCCGCGCCGGCGTCCATGAACCCCTCCAGGTGCACGAGCATCGCCGCGCCGTTCACGTCCGGCGTCACCGCGGGATCCAGTTCGTAGAGTTCTTCCGGCTGCTGCATGCTTCCAGTCTCCCACCACGTACCAGTGTCTTTCGCCGTGCAACGCACGGGGCGCCCAGATCCATCCCGAGATAAATCCGTTACCGCGCGACCCGTCCAGCCGGAAGAAATCACGTTAAGTTGTCGTGGGTGGAAGAGATCGACCGCAAGATCGTGTCGCTGCTGTCCCGCAACGGGCGCATGAGCTTCACGGAACTCGCCAGGCAGGCAGGCCTTTCGGTGTCGGCGGTGCACCAGCGCGTCCGGCGCCTCGAGGCCGAGGGAGTCATCACCGGGTACATCGCGCTGTGTAATGCGGACGTCATAGGGCTGCCGCTGACCGCCTTCGTGTCGATAAAGCCATTCGACCCGGCCGCCCCCGACGACCTGCCGAGCAGGCTGGCTGATCTCACGGCGATCGAGGCCTGCCACAGCGTGGCGGGCGAGGAGAACTACATCCTGAAGGTGCGAGTCGCCTCCCCGACGGCGCTCGAGGACCTGCTTCAGCAGATCCGCAGCATCGCGAACGTGTCCACCAGGACCACGGTCGTGCTGAGCACGCCGTACGAGTACCGGCCGCCCACCGTCTAGCGCGGCGGGCTTAGCCGGCGGCCGGGCGGGACCGCAGGCCGTCGAGCATGAGGGCCATTAGCCGGTCGGTGTCCTCCGGCGACTGCTCGGTGGCTACCACGATGCCGTGCACGAGGCGGAGCAGGTCCCGCTCCGTCACGTCGGGGCGGAGCACCCCGGCCTGCTGTGCGTTGGCGACCAGCCGGCCCGCGGCGTCCCGCATCGCCACCATGCAGCCGTTCATCAGCTCGGAGTCCTTGCCGACCGCGCTGATCAGCGCGTGCGCCAGGCCGCGCTTGGTGACCAGGTAGGCGCCCAGCGCGTGCACCCAGCCGAGCAGGGCCTGCTCGGGGGAGGTGCTGACGAGCAGCTCGTCTGCGGCCTCGCAGACCGTCTGCACCTGGCTGCGGTACACCGCGGCCTGCAGGTCGACCCGCGTCGGGAAGTGCCGGTACAGCGTGCCGATGCCAACGCCGGCCCGCCGGGCGATGTCGTCGAGCGGCGCGTCGGCGCCGTGCTCGGCGAAGGCGGCGGTCGCCGCCTCAAGGAGCTTGGCGCGGCTGCGCCGCGCGTCAGCGCGCATCCGCGGCTCTTCGCCCGCGTCGAGGCGGGCCTCGTCAGTAGTGCTCATCAGCTCATCATTAAATCGGTTTGCCAAAACGGAGGGACTCTCCGTATAGTAACCGGAGTGGACCTCCGAATCTTTCCTCATCCTACCGCGAGTGGCGCCGTTCGTCGCGGGGACGGCCGGGCTGGCGTCGCGCTGACGATTATGCTCGGCGCCCAGCTGATGATCATCCTGGACGCGACCGTGGTGAACATCGCGCTGCCGCACATCCAATCGGGACTGCACTTCTCCGCCACCAGCCTGTCCTGGGTGCTGAACGCGTACACGCTGACGTTCGGCGGGCTGCTGCTGCTCGGCGGCCGGGCCGGTGACATCCTGGGCCGCCGCCGCGTGTTCCTCGCCGGGATCGTGATATTCACGGTGGCCTCGCTGGCCGGCGGCCTCGCGCCGTCCGCCGGGGTGCTGCTCGCCGCCCGCGTCGCGCAGGGC
>NZ_JBARCR010000944.1:0-2807 GCF_049794275.1 Trebonia sp. | reverse complement strand
GACGATCTTCCGCTGGTGCGGGCCGACCCGGGGCTGCTCGAGCGGGTGCTCGCCAACCTCTTCTCCAACGCGCTGCGGCACTCGCCGCCGGACAGCCCGCCCGCGCTGCTGGCGCGCGAGGACGGCGACCGCGTCGTGCTCGAGGTGGTGGACCACGGCGCCGGCGTGCCTGGCGACCTCAAGGAGCAGATCTTCGAGCCGTTCCTCCGGCTGGAGGAACGGTCACCTGGCGTGGGGCTGGGGCTCGCGGTCGCGAAGGGCTTCGCGGAGGCGATGGGCGGCACGATCGCCGCGGTGGACACCGCGGGCGGCGGGCTCACCATGCGGGTGACGCTGCCCGCCGTGGCCAGCGGTGACCGCGCGGTGCTCGGGGCGGGCCAGTGAGCAGCCGGGCGGGCCGCCGGTGACCCGGGTCCTTGTCATCGACGACGAGCCGTCGATCCTGCGGGCGCTGCGTATCAACCTGACCGCGCGCAACTACGAGGTGAGCACCGCGAGCGACGGCGCCTCCGGCCTCGCGGCGGTGTCGAGGGACCGGCCTGACGTGCTGATCCTGGACCTCGGGCTGCCCGACATGGACGGCACCGACGTGATCCACGGCGTCCGCGGCTGGACCTCGACGCCGATCATCGTGCTGTCGGTATGGGGCCAGGAGCACCAGAAGGTAGCCGCGCTCGACGCCGGCGCCGACGACTACGTCACCAAGCCGTTCGGCATGGACGAGCTGCTCGCCCGGCTGCGCGCCGCGGTCCGCCGGGCGTCGCCCGCGCCGGACGAGCCGGTAGTGAAGACCCCCGATTTCACCGTGGACCTCGCGGCCAAGCGGGTGCACAGGGACTCAGACGGAGGCGGCGACGTCAGGCTGACGCCGACCGAGTGGCAGCTGCTCGAGATCCTCGTCCGCAACCGGGGCCGGCTGGTCACCCAGCGACAGCTGCTCCAGGAGGTGTGGGGCCCGGCGTACGAGTCGGAAAGCAACTACCTGCGCGTGTACGTCGCGCAGCTGCGCCGCAAGCTCGAGCCGGAGCCATCCCACCCCCGCTACCTGCTGACCGAGCCGGGCATGGGCTACCGTTTCCAGGCATGAACCCCCGGGACACAGGGAAGGCCCGCAGCCGTGGACAGTGACGAGAGGATCGGGCACGGACCCGACGACATGGGCGACGACGAGCAGGAGTTCGAGGTCTCCGAGTACGAGCAGTACATCGAGGATCCGCCGGATGACCTGGTAATCAGCGAGGACGACGACAGCGACGCGGAACAATCCGAGGACCGGGCGGCCCGGCATCCCACTGACGCCACCAAGCCAGCAGTACCGGACGACGTGCCTGCCGAAGACGCTGCCATCCACGAGATCCCCGGCACGTAGCCGGCTATTGCGCCCCGCTTGATTACTCGCTAGTAATAAGGGGACGCGGAACGCCGCCTAGGCCGAGTGGAGGCACGTGTTGAGCACCTACGACCTGTATACGTCACCCGTACCCAGGGACACCTGGGACGTGCCCGCGGCTGGGGCGGCCCGGTTCTCCTGGGAGTACGACGACGGACGGCAGCGGCTGCTCGACCTGTACCAGCGGGGCAAGGACAAGCAGTGGGACGCCGCCAAGCGGATCGACTGGGACCAGCCCGTCGTTGAGACGAATGTCATGGAGGCCGGGGACGAGATCTGCCCGATCTACGGGTCACGGCAGTGGGAGAAGCTGAACGAGGCCGAACGCGACGAGGTGAGCCACCACCTGTCGGCGTGGCTGTTCAGCCAGTTCCTGCACGGCGAGCAGGGCGCCTTGACGGTGGCGGCGCGGATCGTCGAGTCCGTGCCCGACATGGACTCCAAGTTCTACGCCGCCACCCAGACGATGGACGAGGCCAGGCACGTGGAGCTGTTCTCCAAGTTCCTCACGGAGAAGGTCCGCCTGTTCTACCCGGTCAACCCCGACCTGGCCAAGCTGCTCGCCGACGCGCTGAGCGACTCCCGCTGGGACATGCCCTACCTCGGCATGCAGGTGCTGATCGAGGGGCTGGCGCTGGCCGCGTTCGGCGTGCACCGGGACATCGCGAACAACCCGCTGGTCAAGCAGCTGCTCGCGTACGTGATGCAGGACGAGGCGCGGCACGTGGCGTTCGGCCGGCTGGCCCTGCGCGACTACTACGCTCAGCTCACGTCAGCCGAGCTCGCCGACCGCGAGGAATTCGTGGTCGAGGGCTGCTACCTGATGCGGAACCGCTTCATCGCCAGGGAAGTATGGGAGCGGCTGGGCTTCGACGTCGAAGAGTGCGTCGAGTTCACCGTGCGGTCCCCCGTGCAGCAGGCATTCCGCCAGTTCTTGTTCAGCCGGATCGTGCCCTGCGTCAAGGACATCGGGCTCTGGGGGCCGAAGGTGCAGCACGCCTACGTGGACCTAGGCGTGATCGACGCCGCGAACAGCGACCTCGACGCGCTCATGCGCGACGACGAGGAGATCGCTGAGCGGATGGAGCGGGAGCACGCCGCTGAGCTCGCCGCGCGCAAGGAAGAGGTGGACGCGGCGATCGCCTCTGGCGATTCATGACCCTTCCCCGTGGGGGCGCTGGGGCTTGGTGGTGTTCACCGCGTCAGTCGGCGCCCAGGCGGGCACCGAACGACGCGGCGTCACACCACCGGCGCCCCGGCTTCCCCAGCAGTCACAGCCCGAACACAGACGCGCCCGCCCGCGCCGCGCAAAGCCTGCGTCGATCATGATCACGAAAGAAAAATCTCCTATGCGCATACTTTTCTTTCGTGATCATGGTTGCGCACCCGAAGGCGACCGCATCCCCGGCCCGCGCGC
>NZ_JBARCR010000943.1:0-2329 GCF_049794275.1 Trebonia sp. | reverse complement strand
CGCTGATTCCCGGATCCGGTTCGGCCAGCCGGGCGGGGCCGATCGGGGTGAGCGGGGACACGGCGATGGCGATCACGACCGCGCCGAGGGCGCCGGCGACCGTGGCCGCGGCCGTCTCCGTCATGCTCGCGGTGAACAGCTGGCGGCGGGTCATGCCGAGGGCCGCCAGCGTGCCGTTGTCCTGGGTGGCGGTCAGCAGGGTGCGGGCCGCCGCCTGGCCGATGATGAGGAGCGCGGTGAGCGCTAGGGCGAGCGCGAACAGCGCGAGGGCCACCGCCTGCGGCCGGATCGCGCGCTCGATGGTAGCCGCCTGCGTCGCCTCGTCGGCGACGAAGACCTGCTTCCCGGTCGCCGGGTAGCGCTGTGCGAGCTGCTGCGCGGCCGCGGTGAAGGCAGCGACGGAGGCGCCCGGCTTCAGCTTCACGTACACGCCGTCGAACCCCACGTAGGCGGGGCCGAGCTCGCGGAACAGCGCGAGGCTCCCCATGATCTGCGGCACCTGGTCGATGTACGTGACGGGGACGACCGAGCCGCGGGTCACGAGGACGCCGACGACGTGCTCGGTGAGCGGGCGGACGTGGTTCGAGCTGTTCAGCGCCGCCATCCGCAGCACGGACCCGACGTGCAGGCGCAACCGCTGCGCGGCGATCTGATCGACGGCTATCTCCTGCGGGGCATCCTGGCTGGGCAGGCGCCCGGCCAGCATCCTAGGGACGTCCATCGTGCGTGCGTAGCGGCCATCGGGCGGGACGAACATGATGGCGCCGTTGACCGGGACGCCCTTGGCGTTTACCGGGATCACGTTAATCCCGGCAACCGGGGCAGAGGCGGCCACACCGGCCAGCGTGCCGACCGCATCGTCATAGCTGAGGTCGCCTGAGTTCGTCGGCGAAACGAGCACGTCCGAGGCAGGGGACTGGCTGAGGAAGCGCGGGTAGGCGGAGTTCGTGCGGCTCGCGCCGGCCGCGGCGGTCAGCACCGCTCCCCCGGCCAGCGCGATGATCAGCGCGAGGCCGGTCCAGCCGCGCCAGCCGGCGCGCAGCTTGTGCGCGACGAGCACCGCCACAGCGAACATACGCGCAGCGTAGGGGCGATCCCAGGCGACCGGTAGGGGGGTGCCGCGCGCGGGTTGGTGTGCCTACCACCACCGCGTTTTGGGGTAGTCCGCACACTGGCGCCCGGCGGGTGTTCCGTGGGAAAACTAGCAGCGTGGAGCGGAATCCCGCGGTGCCCGGTACATCAGGGCAGACGAACCGCGCAATCGACGTGTTCCTCGCGGACGACAACCTGATCGTCCGCGAGGGAGTCAAGGCGCTCATCGAGCGCAACGCCGACCTGCGCGTGGTCGGGGTGGCCGCCGACTACGACGGGGTGGTATCCGGCTGCGCCGCCAGCGAGCCGCAGGTGCTGGTCACCGACGTGCGGATGCCGCCGTCGTTCCGGCGGGAGGGGATCGACGCCGCCAAGGAGGTGCGGTCCCTGTTCCCCGGCACCGGCGTAGTGATCCTGTCCCAGTACGACGACCCGGAGTACGCGGTATCGCTGCTCGCCGAAGGCTCGGCCGGGTACGGCTACCTGCTGAAGGACCGGGTCGCCGAGGGCACCCAGCTGGCCGACGCGATCCGCGCGGTGGCCACCGGCGGCACAGCGCTCGACCCGCAGATAGTGGAGGCGCTGGTGCGGCCGGTGCTGACCCCTGGCGGGCTGTCGTCCGCCGAGGAGTTGCTGCTCAGCCTTATCGCCGAAGGCCGCACGATCAAGGCGATCGCCGCCATCAGGAAGGTGCCGCCGTCGGTGATCGACGCGGAGGTCGAGGCGGTCTTCGTCAAGCTCGCCACCGGCGTGTCGGCGGGCGACCACACCGCGCTGAACCGGCTGCGCCTGCTGCACCAGGCCATCGTGGACCGCGAGGAGCAGGGCGAGACGCTCTCCCGGCTGCTGCCGTCCGGGCTGGCGTCGAAGCTGCGGAACGCGTCGGACGTGCGGATCGGCGAGACGGAAAAGGTCTTCGTCACCGTGCTGATGAGCGACATCAGGTCGTATTCGACCATCGCCGAGCACGCTGACCCCTCGGAGCTGGCCAGCCAGCTCAACACGCACAGGGCCGCGATGAACCGGGCCATCCTCGGCGAGGGCGGCACGGTCATGCAGTTCGTCGGCGACGCGGTGATGGCCGTGTTCGGCGCGCCGTTCCCGCAGGATGACCACGGGGACCACGCGGTCGCCGCCGCGGCCGGCATGCACGCGCTGCAGGCTGACATCAACGCGTCCTGGCGGGCGATCGGGCTGCCGGAGTTCGGCCTCGGCATCGGGCTGTCAACCGGGCCGG
>NZ_JBARCR010000942.1:0-4368 GCF_049794275.1 Trebonia sp. | reverse complement strand
GTCGTATCCCCCGTCGCCGGCGATGCCGGGCACCTCCCAGCCGGGCCCGCCGCCACCCCAGGTGTCGCGGGCGCTCGCGAAACCGCCGGTGCGGCGGCTCGCCAGGGACCTGGGCGTCGACCTGTCCGCGCTGACAGGGAGCGGGCCTGAGGGGTCTGTCACCCGCGAGGATGTGCAGCAGGCCGCGGGAGACGCCACCGTACGTTCTGGATATCAGGCGGCGGCACCTAGTGACGAGCAGCACGCCGCCGCGACGGCCAGCCAGCAGCGAACCGAAGAGCGGATCCCGGTACGCGGAGTGCGCAAGCACATCGCCGCGGCGATGGTGGCCAGTGCGTTCACCGCGCCGCACGTGACGGAATTCCTCCAAGTGGACGTCACCGAGACCATGGCCGCGGTGCGGCGGGCGCGCGAGCTGCCCGAGTTCGCCGAGGTCAAGGTGTCGCCGCTGCTGTTCGTCGCCAAGGCGCTGCTGGTCGCGGCCGGCAGGCACCCCATGGTCAACTCGACGTGGGACGAGGCCGCCCAGGAGATCGTGGTCAAGCCCTACGTCAACCTGGGCATCGCGGTGGCGGCCGAGCGGGGCCTGCTCGTACCCAACGTTAAGGGCGCGCAGGCACTCTCACTGGCCGGGCTGGCGCGGGCGCTCGACGAGCTCGCGGCCACGGCGCGGGCGGGCAAGGCCACGCCGGGCGACCTGACGGGCGGCACGATCACGATCACCAACGTGGGCGTGTTCGGCGTGGACGCCGGGACGCCCATCCTGACGCCGGGCGAAGCGGCGATCCTCGCCTTCGGCCAGGTGCGGGACGCGCCATGGGTGCACCAGGGCGAGCTCGCGGTGCGCAAGGTGACGACGCTGTCGCTGTCGTTCGACCACAGAATCGTGGACGGACAACTCGGCTCAGCGGTGCTCCGCGACGTAGGCTCAATGCTAGAAGATCCGGTCCGGATGCTCGCCTGGTCGTGAGCGTTCGGCCCGGCCAGGTTGGTTGACGGTCGCCCAGGTAGATAGGGGTCGCGGGCATGTCGGTGCGCAAACTGCGTGACGCGCTGGTGCTGATGGGCGCGTTCGTCGCGCTCCTCTGGATGCTGCAGGTGTTCAACTGGGCCGACGGGTACCGGCTGGACGTAGATTTCGGCATCTTGCCGCATAACGTGAGCCGGCTGCCGGAGATCTTCACCGCGCCGTTCCTGCACATCTCGTGGCAGCACATCGAGGGCAATACGGTGCCGTTGTTCGTCCTCGGTGTGCTCGCCGCGTACCGCGGGATCAAGAAGTTCCTGCTGATGACGCTCATCGTGGCGGTGGTCAGCGGGCTGGCGGTGTGGCTGTTCCAGAGTGGCAGCGAGGCGACCGTCGGGGCCAGCGGGCTGATCTTCGGATACTTCGGTTACGTCGTGGCCCGGGGCTTCTTCGACAGGAACCTGCTCGACATCGGCGTCGGGATCGTGGCGGGGCTGCTGTACTGGACGATCCTGCAGGTCGCGATCCCCGGGACGCCGGGGATCAGCTGGATCGGCCACCTCGGCGGGCTGTTCGGCGGATTGCTCGCGGCCTGGCTGCTGCGTGAGCGGGCCGCGGTCGGCGCTGGCGCGGGCGGGTGGACGACCGGCATCGGGCGCGGTGCAGCCTCTCCTGCTTCTCCGCCGCGCAGCGCAGCGCCGGCCCGCACCGCGCCGGCCCGCACCACGCCTGCCGGGGAGCACCCAGGGACCGGGCAGCACCCCGGGAGCCGGGCGGCCGCGGACCTGCTGCGCGAGCTGGACGAGAAGGGCATCTAGGCTCGGGGCATGATCCGTCACACCGTGCTGTTCAAGTGGGCCGCGGACGCCACCGACGAGCAGAAGCAGACGGCCGCGACCGAGGTCGCGAAGCTGCCGTCCATCGTTCCCTCGATACGCGCGTTCGCGTCCGGGCCGGACGCCGGCTTCGCGGAGCGGAACTCCGACTTCGCCGTGACCGCCGACTTCGACGACGAGGCGGGCTACTTCGCCTACCGCGACGACCCGGCGCACCGGGAGATCGTGCAGCGCTACATCACGCCGATCGCGGCACAGCGCGCCGCGGTGCAGTACGAGTTCTAGCTGTACCGCCCTAGAAGGCGGCCTCCGGAACATCCATCAGGTCGAGGTTGGTCCGCTCGAGGATCTTGCGCTCGGTCTCCAGGCGGGGCAGCACGGTCGTGGCGAAGAACCGGGCCACGGCGATCTTGCCCGTGTAGAAGTCGCGGTCGGCTTCGCTGAGCGTGTCCGCGTTGTCCAGCGCGCGCTGGGCCACCTCCGCGTGGCGGGCTAGCAGCCAGCCGATGATCAGGTCGCCGAAGGCGAGCAGCAGCCGAACCGAGTTGAGCCCGACCTTGTAGACCTCTTCCGGCCGGTCCAGCGAGCCGATCACGAAGCCGGTCATGGCCGTCAGCATGGCCTCCATCTGGGAGACGGCCTCGGCGAGGGCGGCCCGCTCGGTCTTCAGGCGCCCGTTGCCGTTGTCGGCCGCCGCGAACGCGGCGACCTCGGCGAGCAGGGACTGCGCGGTCGCGCCCTGATCGCGGACCATCTTGCGGAAGAAGAAGTCCAGGCTCTGGATGCCAGTGGTGCCCTCGTAGAGGCTGTCGATCTTCGAGTCCCTGATGTACTGCTCGATCGGATAGTCCTGCAGGAAGCCGGACCCGCCGAGCGTCTGCAGGGACAGCGCGAGCATCTCGTAGGCCCGCTCGGACCCGACGCCCTTGACCAGGGGCAGCAGCAGGTCGTTGCGCGCGACCGCGGCCGCGTCGACCGTGCCGTTCGCCTCGGCGAGTTGCACCGCGTCCTGCTGGGTAGCCGTGTACAGCATGAGCGCGCGCAGGCCCTCCGTGTAGGCCTTCTGCAGCATCAGCATCCGGCGCACGTCCGGGTGGTGGATGATCGTCACCCGCGGCGAGGTCTTGTCCAGCTGCCTGGTGAGGTCCGGGCCCTGCACCCGGTTCCTGGCGAAGTCGAGCGCGTTGAGGTACCCGGTGGAGAGGGTCTCTATCGCCTTGCTGCCGACCATCATCCGCGCGTGCTCGATGATCAGGAACATTTGCCTGATGCCGTCGTGCACGCCGCCGACCAGGGTGCCGACCGCTGGCCGGTCCGGATCGCCGCCAAATGTGAGCTCACAGGTCGTGGAGACCTTCAGGCCCATCTTGTGCTCGAGGTTGGTGACCTTGACACCGTTCCGCTCGCCGAGCGAGCCGTCCTCGCGCACCAGGTACTTCGGCACCAGGAACATGGACAGGCCCTTGGTGCCGCCCGCGGCACCCTCGGGGCGCGCGAGCACCAGGTGGAAGATGTTCTCCGCCATGTCGTGCTCGCCGCCTGTGATGAACCGCTTGACGCCCTCGATGTGCCAGGTCCCGTCGGGCTGCTCGATCGCCTTGGCGCGCCCGGCGCCCACATCCGAGCCCGCATCCGGCTCGGTGAGCACCATCGTCGAGCCCCACTCCCGCTCGACGGCCTGCTCAGCGAAGCGCTTCTGCTCGGGAGTGCCGATCTTCCACAGCACGGTGGCGAAGGTCGGGCCGTTCGTGTACATCCAGGCGGCCGGGTTCGCGCCGAGGATGAACTCGGCCACCGCCCACGCCAGCGACCTGGGCACCACGGTCCCGCCGAGCTCTGGCGGCACGCTCAGCCGCCACCACTCGCCGTCCATCAGGGCGCGGAATGACCTGCGGAACGACTCAGGCAACGTCACGGTCCCCGTCGCGGGATCGAAGACCGGCGGGTTGCGGTCGGCGTCGGCGAAAGACTCCGCCACCGGTCCCATCGCGAGCCGGTTGATCTCGGCGAGCATGTCGCGCGCGGTATCGGTGTCCACCTCGGCGAACGGGCCGGTGCCAAGAAGTTCCTGGCGGCCGAGCACCTCGAAGAGGTTGAACTCGATGTCCCTGAGATTGCTCTTGTAATGGCTCATGTAAGACGCTCCGCGGGATCGGCTACCTACGTACATGTTACTCACTAGTAGCTACTTTGCGAAGGTCTATGGCTGCGTTCTTCGGTTAGGTAACCGTCCGTGACGGGGTGATCAGAGATGCGTAACGGATAGGTTCCCGTCTCTGCCTGTTTCGGCGCTTTTAAGGCATCACAGACACCTTGCGACTAGGCTTCCGACTCGTGACGGAAGATCTCAACCCCTCGGCGGGCGCCCCTGTGCGGCAGCCCAGCGATGGCATGCCGTCCCGGCTGCCGGACGGGGCGCTCCCGGCACGCCAATTTACTAGCGAAATGCCCAGCCGTCAGGGGATGCCGGGCGGCGCACAGCCCGGCCGTCAGGCGATGCCCGTCAGGCAGCAGGCGGTACGGCCGCCGCGGCCTGCCGGGCGGCACCGCCGCCCCGTTCCTGCC
>NZ_JBARCR010000941.1:0-2473 GCF_049794275.1 Trebonia sp. | reverse complement strand
CGCCGGCCCCGGCCCGCCCGCACCGGGACCAGGGCCGGCTTCCCGCCCGCTGCCACCTGACGTCAGCGTGTCCACGCGCCGTCGATGAAGGCGGTCGCGGTCGGGCGCACCTCGACCACGCCCCACTGGGCGCCAGGGCACTTCTCGGCCCAGCCGATGGCCGCGTCAAGGTCGGGCACCTCGACCATGAAGATCCCGGCCAGCGCCTCCTTCGTCTCGGCGAAGGGCCCGTCCTGCACCTGCAGCCCGCCGTCCCTGCGGGTCACGCTCGTGGTCCCGGAGGTCGGCTGGAGCACGTCGGCCGACAGCAGCACGCCGGCGGACTCCAGCGCACGGCCGTAGGCGCCGAACGCCTCCTTGGCCGCCTCGATGGCCTCCTCGCTGATCTCTCCCTCGCCGGGCTCCCGGTAGTGCATGAGCAGTGCGTAACGCATGATCGTTGCCTCCCATCTCAGTGTCGCGCCGATCGCGACAGCTGCACCGGGATGACGAACGAACAACGCCCAGATCGTCACCCGGGCGGCGCCGGGGCGCCAGTCGTGACGAGCCAGGGCAGGACGGGATGCTAGGGGTGTGGCGTGCGGCCCTGCTCGATGGCGTCGGATGCGGCCTGGTCGGCGGCGTCTTCCCCGAAGCCGACGCCGATCACCTGGTCGTCGCGGCGTTGCTCGGCATGGACGAGGGAGGCCAGCACCTGCCGGTCGGCGTCGGTCGGCTCGCCGCCCATGGGCAGGGCGCGCGGGTAGAGCCGACGGGCCAGGACCGGGTTCAGCTCCGCGCCGTACATGCTCAGCTTGGCGAGGATCAGCAGCAGCGCCACGATGCCGATGACGCTGCCGAACGCGCCGTAGGTCGCCGACGCGTTCTTGAGCTGGTGGGTCATGAGGCCGGTGCCGAGGGTGATCAGCGCGGTGAAGGCGATCGCGCCGAGGATCGCCCCGGGGAGCAGCCCGCGCGGGCCTATCACCTTCGCGGTGAGCACGGTGAAGGTGACCCAGTACAGCCCGACGTTGATGATCAGCAGGCCTGCCAGGACCAGGATCCGGATCGCGGAGCTTGTTGTGCCGGCGGTGGCGTAACCGGTGACGAAGGCGTTCACGATGAACGCGCCCCCGATGGTGATCAGGCCGGCCAGGCTGCGGCCAAGGCGCGGGAGGAAGCCGGTGCGCTGGGTCTGAGGGATATTCCACACCGTGGCCATCGCGTACTGCGCGGTCTGGGTCACCCCCTGCGCTCCGTACACCAGGCCGATCAGGCCGACGACCAGTCCGAGCGTGCTGCCGTGCAGCGCATCGGGGCTTGCCGGGTTGAAGCTGGTGCCGATGACCGGGAACTCGTGCAGCGTCTTGATGATGCCGTTCCCGATGGATGCCGCGCCGATGAACCCGAACAGCGTCACCACGACGAGCAGCAGCGGGAAGATCGCGGTAAATCCATACCAGGCCAGCGCGACGACCGCCAGGTTGGCGTTGTCGTCGCCGAATTTCTTCATCACCGCGTAGGGCACACCCGCCCACGGGACCCGCCGCTGCCAGCGGTCCGCCGCGCCCATCACTTTGCGCAGCGGCTCAACCGCGTTCACTGGGCGGTCCATGCGATGAGCGTGGCCCCGTTACTGGCGGCAACGAGCTTCAGGTCCATTCCCTGCTGATACCCGTCGCCCTGAGAACAAACGCCGCGGCAAAGCCACCGGCCGGACTGCGGCCAGCAGCGCGGGCCGCGACTGCTGCGTTAATGGACTGGGCCGGGCGGGGGTCGCCAGCGCTGCCAGGAGGAGTCGACGGTGAAGAGCTGGGACGGCCCAGGGGGGCGGGCGGTCAGCTCGCTGCGCGGTCGGAGCGTCAGGCCCGCGGGGACTGGTTCCCACCAGGGCTCGCGGCCCAGCAGCTGGCTGAATAGCTCGGCTGGCCGGCCCGCGGGTCCGAGGATCATCTCCGACGGTGCCGGGGATCTCGGCTGCTGCCAGCGGAAGTCGGCGGACAGCCGGAGCTGGTCGCCCGTGTTGGGGAGCGCCGCGTGCGGAGTCAGGCAGTGGAAGATGATCACATCCCCGGGGCTGTATCCGGTTGTGCTCCAGCCGGGCTCGGTGCCGGTCAGCAGCCGCGGCCGGCGGGGCCTGTCCCGGTGGCCGCCGGGGCGCACGGCGAGGCCGCCGAGTGTGGCCGGGACCTCGGCCAGCGGGAGCCAGGTGGTCAGCATGTCCTGGACTCCCGACCCCATGTAGTCGCAGTGGACGTACCGGCCGCGGGTCTGCCCGGCCGCGGACTCCGGCGCCACTGCGCGCAGTACCTTCACCGGGTAAGAGAAAGCCTGCGGGCCCAGGATGCGGCGGATCGTCTCGCGCAGCGGCGCCAGGTACGGGAGCGCGTTGAACGCCAGGCCCGTCACCGCGGCGCGGTACGCCGGGTCGGCCAGCGCCTCCCGTGGTCCGGCTGCCCGGCCCAGCAGCGGTGACCCCGCCGCCGTCCAGCCG
>NZ_JBARCR010000940.1:0-1697 GCF_049794275.1 Trebonia sp. | reverse complement strand
GAGCTTGGCCTGGCGGGCCTCGACATCGGCGTCCCGGCGCTGCTCGAGCTGACCGCGCTCGACCGAGATCTTGGCCTCGAGGCTCGGCAGATCGCGCGCCCGCGCGTCGTCGTCCACGTAGGTGATCATGTAGGCGGCGAAGTAGATGACCTTCTCCAGGTCCTTCGGCGCCAGGTCGAGCAGGTAGCCGAGCCGGCTGGGCACGCCCTTGAAGTACCAGATGTGCGTGACCGGCGCGGCCAGCTCGATGTGCCCCATCCGCTCACGCCGCACCTTGGCGCGAGTGACCTCGACGCCGCAGCGCTCGCAGATGATGCCCTTGAACCTGACGCGCTTGTACTTGCCGCAGTAGCACTCCCAGTCCCGGGTCGGACCGAAGATCTTCTCGCAGAAGAGCCCGTCCTTTTCCGGCTTGAGGGTGCGGTAGTTGATGGTCTCCGGCTTCTTTACCTCGCCGTGCGACCACTGCCTGATGTCCTCGGCGGTGGCAAGACCGATGCGGAGGTCGTCGAAGAAGTTGACGTCTAGCACTGTGATGGTTCCCCCTTCGTTCAGACCTCTTCGACGCTGCTCGGCTCACGCCGGGACAGGTCGATGCCTAGTTCCTCCGCCGCGCGGAAGACATCCTCGTCGGTGTCGCGCATCTCGATGGCCGCGCCGTCGCTGGACAGCACTTCCACGTTGAGGCAAAGCGACTGCATTTCCTTGATGAGCACCTTGAAGCTTTCCGGGATGCCTGGTTCCGGGACGTTCTCGCCCTTCACGATGGCCTCGTAGACCTTCACGCGGCCGAGCACGTCGTCGGACTTGATAGTGAGCAGCTCCTGCAGCGCGTAGGCGGCGCCGTAGGCCTCCAGGGCCCACACCTCCATCTCACCGAAGCGCTGCCCGCCGAACTGCGCCTTACCGCCCAGCGGCTGCTGAGTGATCATGGAGTACGGGCCGGTGGACCGCGCGTGGATCTTGTCGTCCACGAGGTGCAGCAGCTTGAGGATGTAGATGTAGCCGACGGCGACCGGGTCCTTGAACGGCTCGCCGGTGCGCCCGTCGTACAGGGTGGTCTTGCCGGTCGAGCCGATCAGCTGGTTACCGTCCCTGTTCGGCAGCGTGGAACCGAGCAGGCCGGTGATCTCCTCCTCGTGCGCGCCGTCGAAGACCGGGGTGGCCACGTTGGTGCCTGGCTCGCTTGAGTCGGCGCCGATCGCGCGCAGCCGGTCCTTCCACTCCTGGTCCTTGCCGCTGACCTGCCAGCCGGTCTTGGCCACCCAGCCGAGGTGCGTCTCGAGAACCTGGCCGACGTTCATCCGGCCGGGAACGCCCAGCGGGTTCAGCACGATGTCCACCGGGGTCCCGTCGGCGAGGAACGGCATGTCCTCCACCGGCAGGATCTTGGAGATGACACCCTTGTTCCCGTGGCGGCCCGCCAGCTTGTCGCCGTCGGTGATCTTCCGCTTCTGGGCCACGTACACGCGGACCAGCTCGTTGACGCCCGGGGGCAGCTCGTCGCCGTCCTCGCGGGTGAACACCCGGACGCCGATGACCTTGCCCTCCTCGCCGTGCGGCACCTTGAGGGACGTGTCACGGACCTCGCGGGCCTTCTCGCCGAAGATCGCCCTCAGCAGGCGCTCTTCCGGCGTGAGCTCGGTCTCGCCCTTGGGCGTGACCTTGCCGACCAGGATGTCGCCGTTGACGACCTC
>NZ_JBARCR010000939.1:0-4138 GCF_049794275.1 Trebonia sp. | reverse complement strand
CGGCCGCCCAGGCGATCGTCCGGCTCGGCGCCGAGCACCCCGGCGACCTTGGCGTCGTGGCGGCGCTGCTGCTGCGGCACGCGGTGCTGCGGCCAGGCCAGGCGGTGTTCCTGCCCGCAGGCGGCCTGCACTCCTACCTGCACGGCACCGGCGTGGAACTGCTCGCGAACTCGGACAACGTGGTCCGGGCCGGGCTTACCGGCAAGCACATCGACGTGCCCGAACTGCTGAGGCTCACCGACCCCACGGTCCCGGTGCCGGTCATCGAGCCGCGCCCGCTCGGCGACGGCGTGTTCGCCTACGACTCCCCGGCGCCCGAGTTCCGGCTGTACCTGGCCGAGCTGTCCGCCGCCACGGTCGCCCTGCCCGGCGGCGGGCCCCGCCTGGTGCTGTGCGCCGGGGGAAGCGCGACATTGCGGTCGGCGGCGGGCAGCGAGCTGACGGTCAGCCGCGGCGAGTCGTGCTTCCTGCCCGCGGCGGACGGCGCGGTCACCGCCTCGGGCCAGGCGGTCATCTTCCTCGCCGAGAGCGGCATTAACTGCTGACAGAGATTAATTGCAATTCTATTTGCACGTGCAAATAGAATTGCAATTAATGCACATGCGCAAGAGTTTTATGCAAATGAATCTAGTCGCCGGAAAGCAGAACAGTTAACGTATAGCCGGGCACCGGTATTGCTTGGGGAACTGTTCTTGGGTGGGGCGGCATGGACGGCGACACAACAATGGTCCAGGTAGGGCGTCATCGGCTTGAAACGACCGTGTTCGGGAGCGGCGAGCCCGCGGTTGTCGTAGAGCCTTCGCTCGGCGGTTACGCGGCCGCCTGGCGGAACATAGCGATGACGATAGCCCAGGACACGACCGTCGTAACCTACAACAGGGCGCCTTACGGGGCGAGCAGTCCCGCGCGGGACGGCCGGCGCCCGCGCGAGATAGCGGACGACCTGCACGGCGTCCTCAAGGCGGTGGGCGTCACCGGTCCGCTCGTCCTGGTCGGCCACTCGATCGGCGGAATTTACCTGCGCACCTATGCCGCGCTGCACATCGAGCGGATAGCAGGGATGGTGCTCGTGGACTCCAGCCACGAGACGCAGCGGAAACTAATACCGAAGTACCTTTCTCCGAGGGACCGCGTGCTAGCGGCCCTTACCATGCCGCAGATGATCGTGCGGTCACGGGAATGGCGGGGCGGCGGCGATCGCCGGTCGTGCGTCACGGAGTTCCGCATGTTCAAGCGGCTGAGCGCCGCCGACCAGGCGCTCGCCAGCGGCGGCCTCGGCGAGCGGCCGCTGATCGTCCTGACCCGCGGCCCCGTCAGCGAGACCCGGCCAGGCCGGCTCTGGCTCGGCTGGTACGAACTGCAGCAGGACCTGGCCCGGCTCTCCGCGAACAGCCGGCATGTGGTGTCCGAGAGCCCCGAGCATTACCTGAACGAGTGCGACCCCGCACTCGTCACCAGCGCCATCTGCGAGGTCGTCCACAGCGCGCGCACCGGCGCGCCGCTCGGCGCGCCGGCCGCGACGTCAGAGGGTGATTGAGTTCCCGAGGTCGACCTGGGTGAGCGGGATGCCCGTGAGACCCTGCTCGCCGAGGAACTGGCTGTTGATCATCTTTCCCGTCTCGCTGAGCAGCAGGTCGTGGATCGACACCATGTGCTCGGGACGGACCGCGCGGACGTAGTCGGCCGCCTCACCGAGCTTCATCCACGGGCCGCTGGTCGGCAGCAGCAGCGTCGTCACGCTCGCCGCGGGCACGAAGTACGCGTCGCCAGGGTGGTACACGGACTCGTCGATCAGGTACCCGACGTTCGCGATCGTAGGGATGTCGGGGTGGATGATCGCGTGGTCGGTGCCGTGCACGGAGATCGTGAAATCGCCGATTGTGAACTCGTCGCCCGCGCCGACCGGCGTGAACTGCCCGGCGTGCGCGCTGAACATGCCGACCATCGCGGCGGGCGCGTACACCGGCAGCTCCGGCCGGGCCCCGAGCGCCGCGCTGAGGGCGCCCTCGTGCACGTGGTCGGCGTGCTCGTGCGTGAGCAGGACCGCGTCGGCGCCGGCGATGATGTCCGCCGCGTTCGGCGAGAACACACCGGGGTCGATGACAAACGTGGCGCCGTCCTTCTCGAGGACGACGCAGGCGTGCTCGTGCTTAGTCAGCTTCACCGTGCTGGCTCCCTTGGGTGACATCAACCGATCCTGGCAACGTACACGTCTGACGGTACAGTCACCACGCCGGCCACAGGAGGGGGTGGCGGGGAGAGGAACCACGGGCCCGTTCAGGATAATGATTTGTGACTTTTAACAGAGAAAGAGCCACTTCGTTCGGAAGCGTGGCGGAAAGCTACGATCGCGTCCGGCCCGGGCCGGCCCCCGAGGCGCTGGACTGGCTGCTGCCCCAGGACTGCGGGCTGGCGGTGGACGTGGCGGCGGGAACCGGCCTGTTCACCCGCGCGCTGACCGGCCGGGCGACGCAGGTGGTGGCCATCGAGCCTGACGAGCGGATGCGGGCCGTGCTCGCGCAGCGGTCGCCGGGAGTGCGCGTGCTCGCGGGCTGGGGCGAGCAGATGCCGCTGCCGGACGGGTGCGCGGACGCGGTGTTCGTGTCGACCGCCTGGCACTGGCTGGACCCGGGCCGGGCGGTTCCAGAGATCGCCCGGGTGCTGCGGCCTGGCGGCCGGCTTGGCGTCGTCTGGACCAGCAGGGACCGGCGGGAGGACTGGGTGGCCGAGCTCGACCTGCTCCGGCTCCCCGGCATCGACGCCCCCGCGCGCGCCGGCACGCCGCGGACGCGGGACGACGTGCGCGCCAGGCTGGGAAAAGAACACTCGGTGACGCTGCCGGACGGCGCGGAGTTCGGCGCCGCGGCGGCGGCGTCGTTCCGCTTCACGCGCACGCTGGCGGTCGACGATGTGGTCGAGTGGCTGGCGACGAACAGCTCGTTCATCACCGCCTCCGCGGCGGACCGGGCGGCCGGGCTCGACCGGTGCCGTGCGGCCCTGCTGAGACAGACGGGAGGCGCTGAGGTCATCGAGATGCCGATGCGCTCCTGGTGCTGGCGAGTGGAACGCGCCGGGTCACGGGTCACCGAAAAGTTAGGGTAATCATCAATACGGTTTCACCAGGACGGCGGAGTCGGTGCAAGCTCTACCATTTGCATGTGGCAACGGAGTACGGCGGTAGGCCATGGCGGCACGCGGCCCCGTCGTACGGGGGCCAGCCGCCCAACCGGGCACGGCGCGGCAGCCAGCGCTGGTTCGCGGCGATCGCCGCGCTCGTTCTCGGCGTCGCGGGGCTCGCCGTGGCGCTGACGGGCATCGCCTTTCAGCTCCTGCCGAGGCAATTCTCTGCGGAGCAGCAGCGGCAGATCACCGACTGGGAAGTCGGCAAGCGCTGGCGGACGATGCCCGCCGGAACGATTTTCCCCGCGTCGCTGCACTACGAATTGTCCTCGGCGCTGGGCGTCGACCTCAACCTGCAGCTGACCGCCGACCGGATCGGCATCGCCAGCCAGGCCAGCTGCGCGGCGGCCACGGACCCGGCAGCCGTGGGCGCCGTGCTCGCCCGTCATGGCTGCGAGGCGATGCTGCGGGCCACCTACGTCGACGGGACCGACACCTACGTGATCACTGTGGGCGTCGCTGCCATGCCTGGGTCGGCCCAGGTCAACGCCGCGAAGCGGGAACTGGCTGGCGTCGTCGGCGGCAGCAATGGCGCCGGAGTGCGGACGGTGCCGGTGGCGGGCAGCCCCGCCGCCTTGTTCACCGACTCCCGCCGGCAGCTTTCCGCCAGCTTTGCCGCCGGCCCGTACCTCGTCTTCTACGCGATCGGGTACACCGACGGCCGGCCGAGCGTGCCGGTTAGCGCGGACCACTACGCGGACTCGGAAATGACCTTCGCGGGCGCGGGCGTGGCGCAGGCGGTCGCGTCCGAGGTCGGCAAGTCCGTGCCGCCGCCGACGTGCCCAGGGACGCCGGGATGCTAGCCCGGCGCGGCAGCCAGCGCTGGTTGGCGGCGATCGCCCCGCTCGTTCTCGGCGTGGCGGGGCTCGCCGTGGCGCTGACGGGCATCGCCTTTCAGCTCCTGCCGAGGCAATTCTCTGCGGAGCAGCAGCGGCAGATCACCGACTGGGAAGTCGGC
>NZ_JBARCR010000938.1:0-2512 GCF_049794275.1 Trebonia sp. | reverse complement strand
CCCTCGACCCTGGCGCCGACCTGGGCATCGGCGACCGGCATCTCCCGGAAACGCAGGGCACCGCGGCCGAACAGCAGCAGGAGCTCCGCGCTCGCTGCGAGGACGCGATCCTCCGCGGCCGGTACCGGTCGGCCGGCCACCGCCCGCGGGGAACCAGCCGCAGGCTCGCCGCCAAGACGGCCAGGGAACGCCTCGACCACGAGCTGAACATCATCGCGCACACCCGCATGGCTCCCTACTTCCTTACCGTGGCGGACGTCGCGGACCGCATCAGGGAGCGCGGCATCCGCTGCGCCGTCCGCGGCTCAGGCGCGGGCAGCTTCGTCAACCACCTGCTCGGCATCAGCGCGATCGACCCGATCGAGCACGACCTGCTCATGGAGCGGTTCCTGTCCCCGGTGCGGGCGACGATGCCGGACATCGACCTGGACGTGGAATCGGCGCGGCGGCTCGAGGCGTACCGGATCATCATCGACGCGTACGGGGCGGCGCGGACCGCCTGCGTCTGCATGATGGAGACGTACCGGGCGAGGAGCGCCATCAGGGACGTGGCCGCCGCGATGTCCCTGCCCCCCGACGAGATCGGCGCCATCGCCAAGGCCTTCCCGCACATCCGCGCCAGCCACATCACCGCCGCGCTCGGCGAGCTCCCCGAGCTGCGCCGCTCCCGGCTGGCCGCGGCGCAGCTCACCACCGTCTTCCAGCTCGCGCAGCAGCTCGACGGCCTGCCGCGGCACGTCGCCATGCACCCGTGCGGCGTGCTGCTGTCCGACACGACGCTGCTCGACCGCACGGCGGTGCAGCGCAGCGCCGAGGGGTTCCCGCTCAGCCAGCTCGACAAGGACGACGCGGAGATCGCGGGCGTGATCAAGCTCGACGTGCTCGGCGTCCGGATGCAGTCCGCGATGGCCCGCACGCTGACCGAGATCAGGCGGACCACGGGCGAGCCGGTCGACCTCGACGCGATCCGGCGGGACGACACGGACACCTACGCGATGATCCAGCGGTCCCGCACGATCGGCTGCTTCCAGATCGAGTCGCCCGGCCAGCGGGAGCTGGTGAAGAAGCTCGCCCCGCGGAACATCGCCGACCTCATCGTGGACATCTCGCTGTTCCGCCCCGGCCCGGTCAACTCGGACATGATCGGCCCGTTCCTGCGCGTCAGGCACGGGCTGGCCGCGCCGCGCTTCCCGCACCCGGAGCTGCGCGACGCGCTGGAGGAGACCGGGGGAGTGGTGGTCTTCCACGAGCAGGTGCTGCGGATCATCGACGCGATGACCGGCTGCGGCCTGTCCGACGCGGACCTGGTCCGCAGGCACCTGTCGACGGAGGACGGGCCGCGGCGGACCGAGCCGTGGTTCCGCGCGCGGGCGCTCGCCCGCGGCTTCGACCCGGTGACAGTCGCCCGGGTGTGGGAGGTGGTGGCGGCGTTCGGCGGCTTCGGGTTCTGCAAGGCGCACGCCGCCGCGTTCGCGATCCCGGTGTACCAGTCGGCGTGGCTGAAGCGGCACTACCCGGCCGCGTTCTACGCCGGGGTGCTCACCCACGACCCGGGCATGTACCCCAAGCGCGTCATCGTCCAGGACGCCCGGCTGGCCGGCGTCGAGGTGCTCGGCCTGGACGTCAACGCGTCCGCCGGAGAGTGGCGCGTCGACGCCGCTGACTCCCCGGCCATCCGCGTCTCCCTCCGCGAGGTGAAGGGCATCAGCGACTCCGAGATCGACCGGATCGTCTCCGGCCGGCCCTACACCTGCCTGCGTGACTTCTGGGAACGCGCGCGAGTTTCCCGCCCGGTCGCCGAACGCCTGGTCCTGACCGGCGCCTTCGACTCCCTCTACGCCTCCGCCCCCGCCCCCGCCCCCGCTCCCGAGCGCCCGACCAGGCGGGACCTGCTCGCCAGGGTCGGCGTGCTCGCCAGGCAGGACTCTCCCGCGCGGCCGGGACCGGCTCCCACCCTCGACCTTTTCGGCGACGCGGAGGCGGCCGACGGCATGGCCGGCCTGGTGCCCGCGGGCCAGCTGCGCGAGCTCGAGCCCGATGAACGCGTCGCCGCCGAACTCGAGATCCTCGGCTTCGACATCAGCAGGCACGTGCTCGACTTCTACGCGGACCTGCTGGCCGGGCTCGGCGTGGTCCGCTCGACAGAGCTAGACGACCAAGAGAACGGCGAGACGGTGCTGGTCGCCGGCGTGAAGGTCGCGACGCAGACCCCGGCGGTCCGGTCCGGGCAGCGGATCATCTTCGCGTCGCTCGACGACGCGGCCGGGCTGGTGGACCTGGCGTTCTTCGAGTCGGTGCAGGACCGGTGCGCGGCGCGGCTGTTCGGCTCCTGGCTGCTGCTTGTCCGCGGCCGGGTCCGCCGCGCGGGCGCGGGCCCGATGGCCGTCACGGTCAACGCGACCGAGTGCTGGGACATCCCGGCCCTCGAGGAGATCCGGCTGGCCAGCGGCCTGGCCGCGGTCCGCGGCGCGATGGCCACCGGCGACGTAGGCCCCGGCGCGTCGCCGTCAGC
>NZ_JBARCR010000937.1:0-7609 GCF_049794275.1 Trebonia sp. | reverse complement strand
GGGGTGTGCGTGGCCACCAGCCGCGGTCTGCCGGGGGGGTCGCCGAGCGGGGCCGCGTACACCTGCCCGGACAGCGCGAAGACCGCGAGGGCGTGCCGCTCGTCGGTCGCGTAGGCCACGATGCCCGAGCCGGTCTCCCTGACCCGCTCCCGCCGCGCGCGCTCCTCAGGCGGCAGGTTCTCGTCGTCGGCGCCGAGCGCCTTCGGGTCGGCCACCAGGCGTTCCGCGCCGGTGCCCGCGGTGGCCTCCCACAGGCAGCTCACGGGGTCGTCGCCGCTCTTGGTCCGCAGGAACGTGACCCGCTCGCCGTCGGGGGATACCCGCAGTGCGCGGGGCGCCCCGATCGTGAACCGCCGCGTCCTCGCCTGCTGCCGGGGAAAACTGTCCGCCATGCCTCCCGATCTTGCCAGGCGCTGTACCGGCGGCGCGGGCCGCATCGCCGATAGCCACGTACGCTCGGCCTCATGGAACGCAGCATGCTGCTTGTGCACGCGCATCCGGACGATGAGTCGATCGGGACCGGGGCGACGATGGCCAAGTACGCCGCCGAGGGCGCCCGGGTCACGCTGGTGACCTGCACGCTCGGCGAGCTCGGCGAGATCATCCCGCCGGACCTGCGGCACTTGTTTCCCGACGAGCTCGGCCAGCACCGGATCGTGGAGCTGGACAGGGCCTGCGCGGCGCTCGGGGTGACCGACCACCGGTTCCTCGGCGGCGCGGGACGGTGGCGCGACTCAGGGATGATGGGGCTGCCGGACAACGACGACCCGCGGTGTTTCTGGCAGGCGAACGTGGCGGAGGCCGCGGCCTCGCTGGCCGAGGTCATCCGCGAGGTCGGGGCGGACGTGATCGTGACCTACGACGCCAACGGGTTCTACGGGCACCCGGATCACATCCAGGCGCACCGGGTGGCCTGGCGCGCCTTCGAGATGACCGGCGGCAGCGGGAAGTTCTACGCCACCGCGATGCCGCGCTCGGTGCTCGCCGCCGCCCAGGAGCTGCCGGAGGACTCCTGGTTCCGGCGCAGCACCGACCTGTCGGCCGGCGTGCCCGACGACCAGGTGACCACGGCGATCGACGCGGCCAAGTACCTGGACGCCAAGCTGGCCGCGATGCGGGCGCACGAAACGCAGATCACGGTGGACGGCGAGTTCTTCGCCATGTCCAACGACCTCGGCCAGCGCGCCCTCGGAACCGAGTACTACACGCTGCTGGCGGGCTCGCGCGGGCCGGGGAGCCCTTACGAGCGCGACCTGTTCGGCGGCTGACCCGCGCGAAACGCTCGCCGGAGTCGGTAGCCTGCTGGATCATGGGGACCCCGCGGGGCCGGCTGGAACCGGCGCAGCGCGCGATCGCGGCCGCCGGCTACGTCGTGCTGTTCGTGCTGGGCGTGCTGGAGGGGATGATCGGCAGCTTCAACTACAGCCGCAGCCCCGTGCCGCTGGTGGCGATCATCCTCGCCGTGGTCATCTTCGCCACCTGCGTGCTGGCCGGCTGGGGGACGCGCACGCTCGGCGGCGGGCTGGCGCCCGCCCTCGGCTGGATCGTCGCCTCGTTCGTGCTGTCCATGGGGCGGCCCAACGGCAGCATCATCATCACCAACACAGCCGCGGGCCAGTGGTACCTGTACGGCGGCTCACTGGCCGCGGTGACCGGCGCGGCCGCCGCGTACATCCTCTGGGTCCGCGCTCGCCCCCGCCCCCGCTAGGGGCGAACGCGGCCTAGAACGGGACTTGGACGGCCAGCAGGCCGTCGGCGTGGGCACGACCGTAAAGGGCCCGGCAGAACTCGATGGCGTCGGTCTCGATGAGCGGGCCTCCGTCGCCGGTCTTCCAGGAGCCGCCCGCTGGTCCGGTGAGGCGCAGCGTGCAGGACTGTCCGTGCCTGACCGACCATTCGGCGACGACGTCAGCGACGAGAACCCCGTCGTGTCCGGCGGTGAGCACGTGGTCCGCGCCGGTGGCGCGGCAGATGTCCGCGCGGTGCATCCACGGGTCGCGGGTCAGGATGATGTCGACGAGGAACCCGATCGTCCATGCTTCATCGCGGCCGCCTACTGGCTGCCGCTCCGGCATGGTCCTGCGCCGGATGAAGCCTGGCGTGCGCCGCCTGCCGCGGGCCGCCTTCTGGGCGCGGGCGGCGAAACGCTCGATGATCTGCTCAGGCGTCATATGCTGCCGCTCGTCGACCTGAAGGCCGGTCAGCGCGTCGATGAACACCCCGCCGCGGCTGCGGGCGAGCTTCATCTGCCGGTGTTGCTCGCGGACCGAGGCTGCCAGCTCCACCATGCCCAGCGCGTGCGACGCCATGGCGTGCACATCCCAGCCGGGACACTCGGTTGGCCGCGCCCAGTCGCCAGGGCCGAGCGCGCGGAGCAGGTCAAGGAAGCGCTGGTACTCGGTCGCGGCGAGGCGCATCGCGGTGTCGCGCGACATGGCGGCGGCGCGCGGCGTGCTAGGAGCGGTGATGGTCATTGCGTCCCCCTCAGGCTCGGGCCGGGCACCCCGACCTCGTTGCAGTACATGTCGATCAGGCGCGGCAGCTGGCTGCGCCAGCGCGTGCCGCCGGGGTCGTTGGCGAGCTGCTGATCAACGAACCCGCCGGTGAGCGCCGTCCACAGGTCCAGGTCGGCCTGGCTGTGCACGCCACCCCGGCGCATGTTTTCGCGCATCCGCTGGTACACGGCAACCGAGGCCGCGTAGGCCTCCTCGGATGGCCGGAAGCCGGGAATCGTCCGCTGGTTCATCAGCTGGTAGCGAGCCAGGTCGGCCACGGCGAAGTCGAAGAACATCTCGGCTACGGCGAGGAGCCTCCGGCGTGGATCCGCGGGTAGCGGCTCCATGGCGTCGAACACCGCGGCCAGCTCGATCCAGGCACTGGCGAACATCGCGTCGTAGATGCCGTTTTTGGAGTCGAAGTGGGAGTACAGGGACGGGGACCGCATCCCGATGCTCGCGGCGACCTCGCGCAGCGTGACGGCGGTAAGCCCGTCTCGCCGCGCGATCTCCCATGCCGCGTCGAGGATCTCCCGCCTGGTTGCCTCACGCCGTTCGGCTCGCCTATCACGATTAGGCAAAGCGCTCATAGTTAGGCAGTGTGCGCTGCCGCGCGAGCCCTTGTCAAGGCGCCGGCCTGGGCCGGCCGGCGTCCGGCACGCCGCTGACACGCCTAGATGTGTTATTCCGCGGGATATTCCCCCGGAATAACACACGCAAGGCCGTTAGGCCGTCAGCGCCGCTTCCTCGAAGCGGTCCAGCGCCCAGGTCAGCTCCTCTTCGCTGATGACCAGCGGCGGGGCGAGCCGGATCGTCGAGCCGTGGGTCTCCTTGGCGAGCACGCCCAAAGCGGCCAGCCGCTCGCAGACCGCGCGGCCGGACAGCGACGCGAACGTCACCCCGGCCCACAGGCCGCGCCCGGTCACGGACGACACCACCGACGACGGCAAACCAGCCAGCCGCTCGTGCATCGAAGCCCCGAGCACAGCCGACCGCTGCTGGTACTCGCCGGTCCGCAGCATCGCGATCACCTCACGGGCGACCGCGCACGCCAGCGGGTTGCCGCCGAACGTCGAGCCGTGCTGGCCCGGGCGCAGCACGCCGAGCACCGAGCGGGACGACACCATCGCGGACACCGGCACGATCCCGCCGCCGAGCGCCTTGCCCAGCAGGTACGCGTCGGGCACGACACCCTCGAGGTTGCACGCGAACGTGGTGCCGACCCGGCCGAGCCCGGACTGGATCTCGTCGGCGATCAGCAGCGCGCCTGCCGACGCGCACAGCGTCCGCAGCCCGGGCAGGAAGTCCGGCGGCGGCACGACCACGCCCGCCTCGCCCTGGATCGGCTCGACGAGCACCGCGACGATCCGGTGCCCGTACTCGGCGAACACCGCGGACAACGCGGTCAGGTCCCCGTAGGGAACGGACACGAACCCAGGCGTATAAGGCCCGAAATCGGCACGGGCGTCCGGGTCGGAGGAGAACGACACGATCGTGGTGGTCCGCCCGTGGAAGTTCCCGTCGAATACGACGATGAGCGCCTCGTCGCGCGGGACGCCGCGGGACACGTAGCCCCACTTCCGCGCGACCTTGATCGCGGTTTCGACCGCCTCGGCGCCGGTGTTCATCGGCAGCACCATGTCCATGCCGCACAGTTCGGCGAGCTCGGCGCAGAAGGGCCCGAACTGGTCGTGGTCGAACGCCCGGCTCACCAGCGTCACCCGCTCGAGCTGCCGCGCCGCCGCACCCACGAGCCGCGGGTGCCGGTGCCCGAAGTTCAGCGCCGAATACCCGGCCAGCATGTCCAGGTACCGCCGCCCGGCCACGTCGGTCACCCAGACGCCGTCTGCCGTCGCGACCACGACGGGCAGCGGCGCGTAGTTGTGCGCACTGTACTCGCTGGTCAGCCCGGCGAGGTCAGGCATGGTAGAGGTCATCTCCGAGCTCCTTTCACGCACGCAGCTCGAGCGTGCAGCACTTGGCGCCGCCGCCCGCCTTGCGCAGTTCCGACATGTCGACGGGCACGGGCTCGAAGCCGCGCGCGGCGAGCTGCCGCGCGAGCGCGGTGGCCTGCTCGGCGAGCACCACGTGCCGCCCGTCGCTGACCGCGTTGAGCCCGAGCACCTCGGCGTCCTCGTCCTTGGCCTCGATCAGCTCGGCGAAGACCGAGCTGAGCGCCGCGCGCCCCGCGTCGTCGAACGCGGCCGGGTAGTACATGGCCGTCGAGGAGTCGAGCACGGACAGCGCGGTATCCAGGTGGTAGTACCGCGGGTCCACGAGCCGCAGGCTCACCACCCGCCGGCCGAACACCGCTGCCAGCTCACCGGCCGCCGCCTCGTCGCTGCGGAAGCCGTACCCGGCGAGCACGGTGTCACCGGCGAGCAGGATGTCGCCCTCGCCCTCGTTGACGAATCGCGGCTCGTGCACCGAGGCCCAGCCGTGCGTGCGGAACCAGTCCATGTACGCATCGGCTTCCGCGGCCCGCTCCGGGTGCCGGAACCGCACGCCGAGCACGGTCCCGTCGATCACCGTGGCGCCGTTGGCGGCGAACACCATGTCCGGCAGCTCAGGGTGCGGCTCGATGGTGTGCACGGTGTGCCCGAGCCGCAGGTAGGTCTCGCGCAGCCGCGTCCACTGCCGCATCGCGAGCCCCGGGTCGGCGGGCTCGTCCGGCCGCATCCACGGGTTGATCGCGTACGTCACGGCGAAGTACGCCGGCGGGCACATCAGGTAAGTCCGGGGTGTCCCGTCCCGGCGCGGTTCGTCGATCCTCATACTGCCAGGGTACGAAGCGCAATCGGTTCATGAACAGAGTGTGGTCATGCGTCTCAACGGCGATTCGTTGCGTTTTCGTCGGTCTATTCGGCGATTCGTTGTGCGTCTGCCGCTCACCGGCCGACGTCGCGGGCCAGGTCGAGCCCGACCAGCCGGTCCGCCGCCGCGAACGTCTCGAACTTCACCCCGTCGGGCACGGCCGGGTCGTCCGCGAGCACGGCCAGTTCCCCCAGCGCCGCCGGCGTGTCGAGGCCGTCGGTGAACGCGGCGCTGATCGCGTCCGCGTACTGCCGCGACATCGCCCCGCTCGGCGACCGTGCCCAGCCGGCGACCAGCTGCCGCCACCGCGCGAGCTCCGCGTCCTCCCCGCGGCACGGGCTGAGGTCCGCGGTGAGCTCCGCGCCGTACCCTTGCCGCATTAGTTTCATCCGAACGGCAAGGGGCTCCTCGCCGAGCTCAACCCGCTCCCCGTCGGCGACCGGCCCGCTGGCGGCGCCCGCCACTTTGATCCAGTGCCCGGCCAGCGGTCGCACCCTCGCCGCGGCCGTCTCGCCGGCGGCGTGGACCCCGACGTCGAAGACCGGCTCGCGGATTCCGTCAGGGAACTGCCCAGCCAGCTGTCCCACGTCGAACGGCCTGGCCAGGGTGCGTCCCGGCGGGTGGATGTTCAGCCGGCCGCAGGCGGCCCGCAACTCGGCTTCCCGCCTCGGATGCAGGTCGATGACGGCGGGAGTCAGCCCGGCCCCTTCCGCGTAACGTCGCAGCAGGTCCGCGGTGAGATAGCTGCGCAGCTGCTCGAGCCCGGCAGACCGGGCAGCGACCAGCACCCGGAACTCCCTGCGGTGCGCGGGGCGCACCTCGATGCCGTCAAGCCTCAGCACGATTTACACGCCGCCGGTCAGTGTCACTCCGCCGTCGAGCACCAGGGTCTGGCCGGTGATCCAGCTCGCCTGGTCAGACAGCAGGAACGCCACCGCGCCCGCGATGTCCTCGGGCACCCCGAGGCGCCTGAGCGGATAGGCGGCCGCCACCTGCTCCTCGCGGCCCTCATACAGCACCGTGGCGAACTTCGTCTTCACGATGGCAGGCGCTACCGCGTTCACCCGGATGCGCGGGCCGAGTTCGACGGCGAGCTCAGTCGTCAGCCGGATCAGGGCCGCCTTGCTGACCCCGTACATGCCGATCCCCGGGCTGGGCCGAAAGCCGGCGACAGAGGAGACGTTCACGATCGAGCCGCCATGCTCACCCATCCAGGCGTCCCGCGCCCGCCGCGTCCAGGCGAGCGGGGCGAGCACGTTGACCGCGAGGATCTTGGCGGCGGCCACCGGATCGACGTCGGCGATCGGGCCGTAGACGGGGTTGATGCCGGTGTTGTTGACCAGCATGTCCAGGCTGCCGAACGCCTCCATGGTCCTGGCGACGGCTTCCGCCTGGTGCTCGGCGTCATCGCCCTTGCCGGGCACCGCGATGGCCACGTCAGGCCCGCCAAGCTCCGCCACGGCCGCGTCGAGCGCTTCCTGGCCGCGTGCCGTGACGCAGACCCGGGCGCCTTGCCGGACGAGTTCCGCGGCGATTCCCAGGCCAATGCCTCGGCTGGCGCCGGTGACGATGGCGACGCGATCTTTGAGCGCTTCCATGTGCTTCTTCCTGTTCCTGCCGGTGTCAGCTAGCCAGGGCGTGCAGCCGCTGGCCGGCGGCGGCGACCCGCTCGTCGGTCGCGGTCAGCGCGACACGGATGTGGCCGGTGCCCGCGGCCCCGTACATCGAGCCCGGCCCGACGAGGACGCCGCACTCGGCGGCGAGCAGCTCGCAGGCCGCCCAGCAGTCAAGCCCCTGGCGGGCCGCCCACAGGTACAGCCCGGCCTCGGAGTGGTCGATGCGGAATCCGGCGGCGGTCAGCCCGGCGGCCAGGATCTCCCGGCGCGCGCCGTACCTGGCCTTTTGCTCCGCGGCGTGCGCGTCGTCGGACAACGCCGCGGTCATCGCGGCCTGCACGGGGCCTGGCACGATCATCCCCGCCTGCCGCCGCACCAGCAGCAGCTGCGAGATCAGGGCCGGGTCACCGGTGACGAAGCCCGCCCGGTAGCCGGCCAGGTTCGACCGCTTGGACAGTGAGAACACGGCGAGCACCCCGTCGAGCGACTCGCCGCGGACCGACGGGTGCAGCACGGTAACGGGGTCGACGGACCAGCCGAGCTCCAGGTAGCACTCGTCGGACGCGAGCACGCAGCCGCGGTCGCGCGCCCACCGCACGGCGTCCCGCAGCCTGGCGGCAGATAGCACCCGGCCGGTCGGGTTCGACGGCGAGTTGACCCACCGCAGGCGCGCCGCGCCGGGCC
>NZ_JBARCR010000936.1:0-2013 GCF_049794275.1 Trebonia sp. | reverse complement strand
GACTTCAGCACGTACTCACCGTTGGACTGACGCGTCCATTCCTGGCTGGTGGCCCCTGCGCACTTCCCGAGGACCGCGGTCGTCGCGCCCGTGACGCACCCGCCGACCACGAGGAGCTCGCGGTTCGCCGCGAAGGTGATGTTCTGCGCGGCGCCGGCGGTGCAGGTCCAGATGACGATCTTGTTGAACACGGTGGTCTTGCCGTTGTAGTCACCGAGGCACTTGGAGTCGTACCCCTTCATCTCCCCGGTGGGAGAGCTCACCTGCCAGCCGAACGTGATCGTGTGCCAGCCGGTGTAGTAGGCGACTGTGACCTTGGACGTGAACGTGCCCGCCGTGACGTTGGGGGTGCCGCTGATCACGCCGGTGGACTTGTTGATGGACAGCCCGCCGGGCAGCCCGGACGCCGTGTACGTCAACGGCGTGTGCGCGCTGCCGGTCGAGGCCGTGATCTTGAGGCTGACGGCTTTGCCGGTGGTGGCCGTCTGGGTGGCCGGCGTGGTGACGGAGAGCGGGAGGATGCCGCTCATGACGCAGCCAGTGACCGCGTTGCTCCACAGGCTCTGCATGGCGAACGTGCCGGGGCCGATCTTGACGTTCCCGTACGGGTCGTTGTCGCCCCAGAGCTGGCCGCCCCAGGCGCACTTGTCGGCGACCTCGCCGCCGCTGATGGTGTCGGCGTTGTCCAGCCACCCGGTCCCTATCGGGTCGGTGATGGCCTCCATCAGCTCGTGCCCGCCGGTGATGCTGTACCCGTCGTCAGTGCCGGGCGTGTTGATGAAGCCCTGGCCGCAGCCGACCCCGGCGTCCGGCTGGTAGGGGAGGTTTTCCCACGGCAGGTGGAGGCTGGAGTTCGCCGTGTTGACGTCCCAGTCGTGGAAGGCGCAGTAGCCGCTCGCCTGGGGTGTCCCGCAGCTGCCGGCGAAGGTGACGCCGCCGCTGGCCGCGAAGCAGGTGCCCTGCTGCGCGGCGATGACGACGTCGGCGTCGTTGGTGTCGGTGATGTGCAGCCAGTTGACGGCCGCCGCCGCCTCGGTGCCGAGGTTGGTGTTGGTGACCGACTTCTCCGGGGTGTTCTTGTCCCAGTACGTGCTGACCAGCAGCCCCTTGCCGAACGTCGGGTGGCCGGTCTTGTCGCCGTACTGCTCCACGGTCGTCGACCAGTAGTCCGACGGCTGCCCGAGATCGGTGAAGAAGCTCTTCACGAAGTTCTCGGTGGCGGTGTAGGTCGAGGTTCCCCACTTCGGACCCCAGAAGACCAGGTACACGTGCGGCGTGTGCTGCACCGGGCCGCCACCGTAGGGCAGGTTGCAGTCCGGCTCGGTCCCGCAGGACACGGCGGCGGCCGCGTGGCTGGTGCTGGTGCTGGTGCTGGTGCTGGTGCCGGCGCTGGCTGGTGCGAGCGCCGCGTTCCTCTTGAGGCTGCTCCCGCGCGCGGGGATAACGCCGGAGACCGAGCCGGTGGCCACGGTGCCCGAGCTGCTATCGAATGAGGCCGAGGCGGCGGGCTGCACGACGTTGGTGGCGGGCGCGGGGCCGTTGGCCGCGCTCGCAATACCAGGCGCTGCGAGGGCGGTGGCGGTAGCGACCGCTGCGGCCGCGCCGACGGTCAGCAAAGTCCGGATCTTCACTTGGATCTCTCCCGCTCATGCAGCCACGGCCAGCCCAGCCGCCAGCCATGGGGCAGAGATTCCCACAAGTGCAACCACTTCGCATCAATGTTGTACTTATCGTTATTTTTCTTCTTCTGAACGGGCCCGTGGTGACCCTCGCTCCGTCGCCATGACTCGTGGGGCGGGGCGGTACGCCAGACTGGGGTCGTGCCCCGGACCGTATGTATCGACAGCGCCGGCGACCCGCGGCTGGCGGACTACACGCGGCTGACGGACGTCTCGCTGCGCACGCACCTGGAGGCGGAGCACGGCCTGTTCATCGCGGAGGGGTCGAAGGTCATCAGCCGCGCGGTCGCGGCGGGATACCCGGTGCGTTCCGTGCTGCTGGGGCGCGGCCGGC
>NZ_JBARCR010000935.1:0-2685 GCF_049794275.1 Trebonia sp. | reverse complement strand
CCCCGGCAGTCTGATCCTGGCGGCGCCGACGCCTCGGCGGCGCCCCCAGTGCCCCCCGGGGCGCCGCCAGGCCGCCGCCCGGCGTCAGGTGAACACGACCGTCACGTGGGTGAAGCCGAGCGAGCTGAGCATGCTCGTGAGCATGGCCTGGGTGTTCCGCTGCGCGTCGGCGATCAGCGGGCTCTGGTTGGCGGCGGTCTGGATCTTCTGCTGGGCGAGCATGTAGACCTGCTGCTGACTGTTCGGGTTGCCGGAGAAGAAGTTCCCGATCCGGTTCAGCAGCCCCTGCTGCTCGGCGTAGACGTAGGACTGGTCGACGTTCAGCACGGCCGGTTCGAGCTGGGCGTGCGGCACCTTGACCGACACCGTGGTCCGGTCCGCGGACACCTGGATCGCCTGCCCCTTGAGCTGGGAGAAGTCGACGTACGCGATGTCCGAGCCCTGGCCGATGAACAGCGTCTCGCTGCCCTGCAGGAACGACGGGATGAACGAGACCCGCTTGGTCAGGTCGACGACGACCTGGAACGAGCCGTTGGCCGCCTCGTAGCGGCTCAGTGAGGTAATCGATTTGAGCAGCGCGGGACCGCCGCGATCGGTGGTGGTCTGCGTGAATGGGTTGCGCAACTGCGGCAGCAGGTGCACGGCCGACAGCACGACGACCACTGCCAGGATGGCGATGACGGCAATCAGCGCCGTGACCAGCCGACCCGCGAGCCTTCCACTTCGAGATACCAGCGTCACGGGACGGCGACTACCCGGCAGCGGCGCAGTAATTCGCCGAATTCACGGCGAACCGGCATATTTTCCCGCAGGCGGGCAGAACATGGAGCGTGAATCGCCGCCGTCCAAGAACTCGCCTCGGCCGGGTCCTGCTGTGGATCATCCTGATCATCGTGGCGCTGATCGTCCTGTCGGTGCTCTTCGGTGGCTTCCAGAAGGGCACCAATTCGGCCACTGGGCTAAGCATGACGCAGGGCGGGCCGCATAATGCGGCCCGCCCTGCGGGTTAGCCCCGTCGTCGGGGCGCTGTAGCGTCAGGCGGTCGGCCCGGACGCCAGCGTCACCGTCGCGGTGTGCGACTGGCCGGAGGAGTCGGTCCAGCCGATGCTGATCGTGTCGCCTGGGTGGTGACCCACCAGGATGTTCTGGATGTCGGTGCCGGTGCTGACGGACTGCCCGCCGAGCGAGGTGATCACGTCGCCCTGGCCGAGCCCGGCGGTGGCCGCCGGCGTGCCTGACGCAGCGCCCGCGAGCGCGACGCCTGACGAGTCCTGCTGGTCAGAGCTGGCGATCTCGAGGCCAAGGAAGGCCGTCGCGCCGATGTGCACGGTGGACGAAGCCTGGCCGGCCTCGATCTGGCTGGCGACGGACAGCGCCGTGTCGATCGGGATCGCAAAGCCCTGCGTGGTGCTGTCCTGACCGGAGCTGGACGACCCGGTGTTCCCGGACCCGGTGCTCCCGGACCCGGTGCTGCCCGACCCGCCGAATTCGCTGCCGGAGCCGCCGAACCCGCTGCCGGACCCGCCGAACCCGCTACCGGACCCGTCGCCGAACCCGCTACCGGACCCGCTGCCGGACCCGTCGCCGAACCCGCTACCGGACCCGTCGCCGAACCCGCTACCGGACCCGCCGAACCCGTTGCCTGACCCGCCGGACCCGCCGGACCCGCTGCCGGCCTGGGAGCCGGACGACGAGGCCGCGGTGTCCATCCCGATGATCTGACCGTAGGAGTTCACCAGCGGGCCGCCCGAGTCGCCGGGCTGGATGTTGGCGTTGCTCTCGATCAGGCCGCTGAGCTGCTCCGACGATCCGGAGCCCTCGTCGGAGGCGGTGATCGACTGGTTGAGCGCGGTGACCGTGCCCGGTGCCACGGACGGGGTGCCGCCGGCGCCGCCTGCGTTGCCGAGCCCGACCACGTTGTCGCCGACCTTCACCGCCGAGGAGTTGCCGGTCGTCGCGGTGGTCAGCCCGGACGCGCCGGACAGCTGCAGCACGGCGACGTCGTGGCTCTCGTCGTAACCGACGACGGTCGCCTTGTAAGTCTTGTTGTTGCCGATGTCCCTGACGCTCACCGACGTGGCGCCGTTGACCACGTGGTTGTTCGTCAGAATCTCGCCGTTGGAGGTCAAGACGATGCCGGTGCCCATGGCCGTGGCGCCCTCGTAGCCGAGGGTTGAGGTCACGTCGACCAGGCCGGGGTCGACCCGGCTGGCGATCTGCGATGTGGTCAGCATTGTCTTCGACGTCGCCGTGGCGTTCCCGGTCGGCGTGCTGCCGCCCTGGGACAGCCCGATGCCCGCGCCAGCGCCGACGGCCAGCGCCACCACTGCAGTCGCGGTCAGCCCGAGCGCGTGCCGGCCACGCGGCCGCCGCGGCGGCTCCGGCACCGGGTACGCACCGAACGGGTGCTGTGCGAATGGCTCACTCATGGTTTCCTGACACCCCGTGTTCTGTTCGCGGTTCTCATTTGCTGTACCTTGAGATTCGCCTGCGAACCTGGACGGTGGCAGAAAAGACCCTCAGGCTGAGCTATTGGTCTCCTGAAGATTTCCTGATGATCTTCAGGCTGACCGGAGTTACTGCTCCCTGAGCGCGGCGGGCGGGCGACGATGAACGTCACGACCAGCGTGATCCAGTCTAGGTTGAAGTAGGCACGCGGGCTACTCCGCCCGGTCGGCAGCACAC
>NZ_JBARCR010000934.1:0-3238 GCF_049794275.1 Trebonia sp. | reverse complement strand
GGTCACGCCAGGGGCGTCAGGTCAGGCGCTCGATGATGGTGGCGTTCGCCTGGCCGCCCCCCTCACACATCGTCTGCAGCCCGTACCGGCCGCCGCTGCGCTCCAGCTCGTGCAGCAGCTTGGTCATCAGGATCGCGCCGGTGGCGCCGAGCGGGTGGCCGAGCGCGATCGCGCCGCCGTTGACGTTGACCCGGTCAGGACCGACGCCGAGCTCGCGCATTGACTCGATGCCGACCGCGGCGAACGCCTCGTTGATCTCGATCAGGTCCAGGTCGCTGACTTCGCGGCCGGCCTTCCTGAGCGCCTTCTTGATCGCGTTCGCGGGCTGCGAGTGCAGCGCGTTGTCCGGGCCGGCCACCGTGCCGAACGCGCCGACCTCGGCGAGCACGTCGGCGCCGAGCCGGTCCGCCGCCTCCCTGGACGCCACGACGAGTGCCGCGGCGCCGTCGGAGATCTGCGAGGAGGACCCGGCGGTGATGGTGCCGTCCGCGCCGAACGCGGGGCGCAGCCTGGCCAGCGACTCCACGGTCGTGTCCGGGCGGATGCCCTCATCCTGGTCGAAGGCGGCTCCGCCGCTTCTTGCTGTTATCTCGACCGGAACGATCTCCTCGGCGAGGATGCCGTCCTTCGTGGCCCGCGCGGCGCGCTGCTGGGAGCGGGCCGCGAACTCGTCCTGTTCTTCCCGCGTGATGCGGAGCCCCTTGTTGTGCCGTTCGGTTGACTCGCCCATCGACAGTCCGTCGAAGGCGTCGGTCAGCCCGTCCAGCGCCATCGAGTCGAACATCTCGACCGTGCCGTACTTGTAGCCCTTGCGCGAGTTCTTCAGGATGTGCGGGGCGTTGGTCATGGACTCCATGCCGCCCGCGACGATGACCTCGTACTCGCCGAGCCTGATGAGGTCCGCCGCCTGGGCGATGGCGTCCAGGCCAGACAGGCAGACCTTGTTCACCGTGGTGGCCGGGGTGGTCATCGGGATGCCCGCCTTGACAGCGGCCTGCCGCGACGTGATCTGCCCGGCCCCTGCCTGCAGGACGTGGCCCATGATCACGTACTCGACCTGGGCGGGGTCCACCCTCGACCGGCCGAGCGCGCCCGTGATGGCGAAGCCACCGAGTTCGGCGGCGGAGAAACCCGTGAGCGAACCGAGCAGGCGGCCGATCGCCGTCCGCGCTCCGCCAATGATCACTGGGTCGCCCATAGCGCCGGCCTCCTGGTTGTACGTCCGTGCCCATTTGCCAAGATACCCACATGCTGCTGCGAATCGATCATGTGGGCATCGCCTGCCGGTCGCTTGACGCGGCCATCGAGCGGTACACGTCCGTCTTCGGGCTCACCGTGGTGAGCCAGGAGACCAACGCCGAACAGGGCGTGCGTGAGGCGATGCTCGCCACGTCGGACCAGTCGTCCTATGTGCAGCTGCTCGAGCCGCTCGGCGACGACACTCCGGTCGGCCGGTTCCTGGCCCGCCGTGGGGAGGGAATTCACCACGTCGGTTACGCGGTGCCCGACGTGGTCGCGGCGCTGGAGACGTTCGGCGGCCGCGGGGTGCGGCTGATCGACGAGCGGCCCAGGCATGGCTCGATGGGCGCCTCGATCGCCTTCCTGCATCCGGCTGACCTCGGCGGCGTACTGACGGAACTCGTGCAGCCTCGTGCGGCGCGTGGGACATTATGTCCGGGATAGGGGGCACCGCTCCGCGCGGTCGGCACGGCATTTAGACTGCCTTTAGGCATGGACTCCAGCCACCGCCGGGAATGGGTACACGGAGAACCGTGAAGCGCCTACAGACCCGGTGAAGGCGGAGTAATGTGCCTGTCACTGGGCGAGAAACTCGCCGAAGTCCGCGATGCGGCGCCATAGTCCTCCCGGGTAGACGGTCTCGGGTTTGCAGGGTTGGGGGTGCGGTTTCGCTGGCAGTCGGCGACGACCCGGCCGCTGACCCCGCGAGCTGTCCCCCCGTCTAACCAGGATCCAGGATCAGGCCACATGCAATCGGACATTGACGCTCAACTGACCAGCTTCTTTGAAGAGACTCCTCCTCGCGACTTCGCCAAGGTTATGCGCGGGTACGATCCGCACCAGGTCGACGAGCACATCCGGCAGCTCGCCACCGAGGTTCGCCGGCACCAGGAAGACGCGGTCGCCGCGCGGCGCGATCTGAACGACGCGCACCGGCAGATTCAAGAGCAGGAACGGCCCACCTACTCCGGGCTCGGCGCGCGCATCGAGCAGCTGCTCAGGCTCGCCGAGGAGCAGGCCACCGAGCTCGTGCAGGCTGCCAGGTCGGAGGCCAACGAGATCAAGGCCGCCGCGAAGGTCGACGGCGCGGAGCTGCGGGCGGCCGCCGAGAACGAGGCCGCCGAGCTGCGAGCCAACGCCAAGCGCGAGACCGACGAGGTGCGCGGCGCGGCCGAGCGCGAGGCGGACTCGATCAGGACCGCCTCGCGGCGCGAGTCGGACGAGCTGACCTCGACCACCGAGCGGGAAGTCGCCAAGCTGCGCGCCACGGCCGACCACGAGGTCGCCGAAAAGCGCGCCGCGACCGAGCGGGACATTGCCAAGCTGCGCACTACCACCGAGCGCGAGGTCGCCCAGCTCAAGGCGGCGGCCAAGCGGGAGCGCGACGAGATCCTCACTACGTCCAAGCGCCAGGCCGACGAGATGCGGTCGCAGGCGCAGCGGATCCTCGAGGAGAGCGAGGCGCAGCGGGCGCAGGCCGAGGCGGAGTTCGAGATCCAGCTCGCGGCCCGCCGCGAGGAGGCCGAGCGCCAGGAGGCCGAGCGGCTCAGCGCCGCGCAGAACGCGACCCAGAAGCTGGTCTCGGAGGCGGAGCAGCGCGCTTCCACCGCCGAGCAGCGGGCCGCCAAGGCGTCCGCGCAGGCCGACCAGACCCGGCGGGATGCCGACCAGCACGCGCGTCAGCTGGTCAGCAACGCCAAGAAGAACGCCGACCAGATCGTTGGCCAGGCCAAGTCCCAGGCCGAGTCGCTGATGACCGAGGCCAGGACAGAGGCCGAGCGCCGCCGGGTGACCGCGCAGCGCGAGGTCGACGAGCTGACCAGGCAGAAGGACAACATCGCCAGCCACCTGGCGCAGGTCCGCCAGCTGCTCGGCGGGCAGCTCGGCGCGGTCCCGAACGTCCCGAACATGGACCCGTCCGTCGGGGCTCCGCAGGCCAAGCCGGCCATCGCGGAGAGCGCCCGCGCGCCCAAGCCCGCCCCGGCGGGCAACCCCGCGC
>NZ_JBARCR010000933.1:0-4659 GCF_049794275.1 Trebonia sp. | reverse complement strand
ACCTGCATGTCGACGTTGAGGTAGATGACCGGCGGGCCGCCGATGACGTTGCCGAGGTACTCAACGGTGAAGGTCCGGCCGATCGGGCTGGACGGGCGGGGGTCGTTGACCAGGCAGACGTAGTCGCTGACCGGCAGGTCCACGTACGCGGCGGCGAACTCCTGGGGGGTCAGGACGCCGTCCCGGTGGAACTTCTTGTCCTTGTCCGTCCACTGCCAGTCGAAGCGCTCCGGCGGCGTACCCAGGTGGATGCACAAGATCCGGTAGACGACCTGCATGATCTCGGCCTTGGCCGCGCGGGCGGCCTCGGCACCGTCGGCCGCCGCCGCGCGGACAGTCCGCGCCCCCTGGCGCAGCTGATAACGAAGGATCGAGTTCATCCTGGCCGTGTTCGACGAGCTCTGCGTCTCCGGCATGAAGGCCTTGGGGACCAGGCCGTGCTTTTCGACCAAGGCGGCGAACATGTTCCACTGGCCGCCGTCGCCGGCCACCGACTCCAGCAGGAAGGCGACGGTGCGATCGTCGAGGTCCCGGTCCGCGGTCTCGATGATCGCCTCGAGGAAGTAATTGGCGCGCTCGAGCTTGTCCCAGAACATCGCGTAGTTCTGCGAGAACTCGAAGTCCTTGAGCCCGGTCTTGCGCATGACGCCGACGCGCAGCAGGTTCAGCCCGGCGAACAGCCAGCAGCGGCCGCTCTTCTCCTGGTTGGTGACCTTCCAGTCGTCCAGCGTCGTCGACAGCGAGTGGTCGATGCTGCTGACGATCTCCCTGTTGATAGCGACGTCGTCGATGGTCACCCGGGTCACGGCATTCTGGGCGAGCCGGTAGGCCGGGTTGACCGAGAAATCCTTGCGCAGTCGCTCCAGATCAGCAGCAGCGAGTGTTCCGTCCACCGAACCATCCCTTCGCGTCGTCCCGTCCTGTTTCCAGACTAGACGCTGGCGCTAGCCCGCCAACTGGCTGAAGCGGTTCCGGTAGGCCTGGGGCGTGATGCCCCAGCGACGGGTGAAGTGACGGCGGAGCATCATGGGCGCGAGCCCGCAGTCGGCGGCTATCCGCTCGATCCCGTGGTCAGTCCGCTCCAGCAGTTCCTGGGCCAGGATCAGGCGCTGGCTGGTCACCCACTGGTGCGGAGTGGTCCCGGTGTGCGCGGTGAACCAGCGGGCGAACGTGCGCGGCGACATGTGCACCTGCCTGGCGAGGTCGGCGACGGTGAGCGGCTCGCCCAGGTGCCCGGCCACCCAGTCGTGCAGGGTGGCCAGGTCAGGCCCATCGGTCGTGTCGTCCACCAGCACCGGGACGAACTGCGCCTGCCCGCCGTCGCGGTGCGGGGCGACCACCATGTGGCGGGCAATCTCGTTGGCCACCGCGGCGCCGTGCTCCAGGCGGATGACGTGCAGGCAGGCGTCGATCCCGGCGGCCGTCCCCGCGCTGGTGATCACCTGGCCCGCGTCGACGTAGAGCACCCCGGGATCCACATCGACCTGCGGATAGCGCCTGGCTAGCTCGGCCGCGTACTTCCAGTGCGTGGTCGCCCGGCGGCCGTCGAGCAGCCCGGCGGCGGCGAGCACGAAGGCCCCGGTGCACTGGCTGAGCACCCGGCCGCCACGGTCCACGACCGTTCGCAGCGCGGCCAGCACTGGCTCAGGCGGCCTTGTGTCGATGCTGTCCCAGCACACCGCGACGGCCAGGTCGGCGGAGGCCAGCCGGTCCACGCCGGACTCGACCAGGATCGGCATGCCGACGTCGGTGCGGATGACTCCCGGCTGTGCCGCTGTCACGAAGTATTCGTAACGTGGGATTCCTTCGCCCCTGCGGTCACACCCGAACACTTCCGCGGTGACCCCGAGGCCGAACGTTGACACGCCCTCGTAGGCGAGGACCGCGACAGAGGACAACATGCCGTCAGCATACGGCAGGAAAGTACCGGTGATTGTCATTCCTGCCACTGGTCGGCCGGACCGTGGTGACCCAGGCTTGAGGTGTGACACAGCTGACTTCTGACGCGACCGCCGGGTCGGGTGAACTGGCGACGACGCCAGGCAACTCCCGCGCCGCCTTCTCCGCCTGGGCGGCGCTCTTGGTGGTCTGGCTGGTCTGGGGCTCGACCTACCTGGCTATCCGGGTGGCGGACCGGTCCATCCCGCCGTTCGCGATGGCCGCGACGAGATACCTGGCGGCAGGAGCGGTGCTCTACCCGGTCGCGTGGCTCGGCAGTCGCCGGCGGCAGGCAGCGGCCCAGCCGGCGGGACCGGGCCCGGCCGGGTCTCGTGCCTCGTCGCGGCTCGCGCAGTGGGGCGGCATGGCGGTGGTGGGCACGCTGCTGCTCGCCTTCGGCAACGGCGGGGTGTCCTATGCGGAAAAGACCCTGCCATCGGGGCTGGCCGCGCTCCTGGTCGCCAGCGTCCCGCTGTGGATGGCGCTAGCCGACCGGGTCATCAACGGGCAGCGGATCTCGCTGCGGGGCTGGATCGCGCTGGTCCTCGGCCTGGCTGGTATCGCCGTCCTTGCCCGGCCTTCGGGGAGCGGCGCGGTGCTTCCCGTGCTTGTCGTCCTCGGGGCGAGCGCCAGCTGGGGCATCGGTTCCGTGCTCGCCGGCCGGCTGCCGGCGCCGGCCAGCCCGCTGGTTGGCAGCTCGATGGAGATGCTGACCGGGGGGATCGTGCTCACCGGGCTGGCAGCGGCGACCGGCGAGCTGACGCACATCGATCCCGCGCACGTCAGCACGCAGTCGCTGCTCGGGCTGCTCTACCTGATCGGCCCAGGGTCACTGCTCGCCCTGACCTGCTACGTGATCGCACTGCGGCGGCTGCCGACCGCCGCGGTGTCCACCTACGCCTACGTCAACCCAGTGGTGGCCGTCTCGCTTGGCGCGCTGTTCCTCGGCGAGCGGCCCACGCTCGCCACGCTGCTCGGCGGCGCGGTCGTGGTCGCCAGCGTCGCGATCCTCCTCATCAACCGCACCGGAAGCCCGCCGCCTGCGCGGACCCAGCGCGAATAACCGGGTGTCCCACACCCGGGCGTACAGATCGGGCCGCCGGTCGGCGAACAGGTCGTTCAGCTCGCTGACCCGCTTGTCCCGTGCCAGCCGCAGGTCGATCGCGGCGGTCAGCACGGCCGTGCGGTCCTCGCACACCGGCCCGGCGACCGGGTAGCCGCCACGCCGGATGATGACAGAACCGCCCACCCAGTCCACGCCGCGCTCGGTCCCGCAGCGGTCCGCGACGGCGATGAACACGCCGTTGGCCGCGGCCGCGCCCTGCGCCGAGACCACCTCACCCGATCGCTCACCAGGCGGCGGGGGCGACGCTGACGCCGGCCAGTTCACCGGGGCCGCTATGAGGTCGGCTCCGCTCAGCGCGGCGAGCCGCACCCATTCAGGGAACTCCAGGTCGTAGCAGATCATCAGCGCGACATTGCCGAACGGCAGCGCCACCACCGGTGGCGCGTCGTCGCCTGGCGTGAAGATCTTCTTCTCTGCGTCCCACAGGTGCGCCTTGCGGTACACCGCCCTCGCGCCGGACGCGTCGACGATCGCCGCGCTGTTGTACAGCTTCCCGTCCGGCCCGAGCTCGCAGAACCCGCCGGCGATGGCCAGGTCGTGCCTGCCGGCCAGCTCCCGCCACTCGCGCAGCGTCACGCTCGATGCCGCCGGCGACGCGAGCGATCGCGCCTCGTCGGGGGCTGAGAACACGTACCCCGAGTCCGACAGTTCTGGCAGCACCACCAGCCGCGCACCCGCGGCCGCCGCCTCCGCGACCGCCGCCCTCGCCGCCTTCCGGTTAGCGTCCGGTTCCCCCACGGTCAGCGCAAGTTGCGCGACCGCGACAACGGCAGCTCCCGTGTCCGGCATACCGCCATATTCTCACGCGAGACTCGCCTGCCACGTCATCGTAGTGATGCGTCAAGACAGCAAAAACGCTCCGAACCCACGGGGGTTCGGAGCGTTGCGAGGTTGTCAGGCGCCCTTGGCCTTGTCGCCGTACCGGCGGCGGAACTGCTCGACCCGCCCGGCCGAGTCGAGGACGCGCGCCTGCCCGGTGTAGAAGGGGTGGCTCGCCGATGAGACCTCGACGTCGACGACGGGATAGGTGTTGCCGTCCTCCCAGGCGATGGTGCGCTCGCTGGTCGCGGTCGACCTGGTGAGGAAGGCGAAGCCAGCCGAGCGGTCGCGGAAGACGACCGGGTGGTAGTCGGGGTGGATTCCCTGGTTCATGATTACCGCTCCTCCCTGAAGTCCACGTGGCGGCGGATCGCCGGGTCGTACTTGCGAATGACGAGGCGGTCAGGATCGTTTCGCCGACTCTTCCTTGTCACGTACGTGTAGCCGGTCCCAGCGGTCGACCTGAGCTTGATGACGGGACGAAGTGTGCTGTGACTCATGTTCTTTAGAACAACTCGTTAATGAAAATCATTCCCGGTTACCGCGTCATGAGCCGGGGCTTCCTGGGGGTAATCGATGGATCGCGCTGTAGGTTACATCGTGGCTGAGCGAGACGAGAAGGAGCAGTAGCGGATGAGCAGGACAGTGCTTTACGGCGGGCGCATCTTCGACGGCACCGGCAGCCCGATCGCCGATGGTGACGTGGCGTTCGAGGACGGGCGCATCGTGGCAGTGGGCACCGGGCTGGACGGCGACGACGGCGTGGATGTCGCCGG
>NZ_JBARCR010000932.1:0-1697 GCF_049794275.1 Trebonia sp. | reverse complement strand
TCGGGTATGGACTAGAAGAAGAGCTGCAGGTTGTTGTCGGAGCCGAAGTCGTCGACGAAGTAGACGGCGTCAGCACCGGGCTTGACGGCGAGACCGAACAGGTCGCCCGCACCGCCCATGTTGTTGTCAATGGTCTTAAAGGCGACTTGCCTGCCGCCCGGCGTGGTCTCGACGATGTTCCCGTCGCCGCCGTTCACGGTCAGGATGTGACCGTTGGGCGCGATGGCCAGGCCGAGCGGGGCGTTCAGGTGGTGGCCCATGCTGACGGTGTAGCCGGTACCGTCACTGTGGTGCCGGAACAGCGCGTCGGGAATGGCCGCGATCCTGTTGTTCAGCGTGTCGGCGACGTACAGCGTGCCATTCCGGCTAAGGCCGGCGCCCGTGGGACCGAGTACCAGCGCGGCCGGGTCGGTGCGGGCCGAGAAGCCCGATCCGATCTTGGTGCTGGAGAGGACCCGCGGGGTCTGGAAGGGCTTGCTGGTGATGACCAGCCGCTGCACGGTGCCGCCGTTGGGGTTGGGGTGCTTGCCGAGAATGCCGCCTAGCACGTTGGTTACGAGCAGCACGCTGACATGGCCCCCGTCAAGTGCGGTCATGTCCCACGGGCCGTCAATGCCGTAACCGGTGATGGTCTTCCTGACGTTGCCCCACTGGTCGAGGACGATCAGGCAGCCGGGACCGGAAATGACGCCGTTCTGCGTTGGCAGCGAGCCGACGATCACCCAGCCGCTGCGCAGCGCCACCAGGGCGGTGGTGAGGCCGACGCCGCCAGGGCATTTGCTGTCCGTGATGCCGGCGAACAGCGAGACCTTGCCGTGCGGGCTGACCTGCACGATCGTGGTGCCGGTGCCCTGCACATTGGCGCTGTTGTTGAAGTTGCTGACGAGCACGTCGCCGCGATACAGGCGGCCGGTGCTGTGCGGCACGACGGCCACGCCGTACGGGTTGACGTCCCCGTTGGCGGGCACCGTCGACGCGATGACCTTAGTGTGATTCAGCGGACCGATGAAGGTGTCCGAGGCGTTCGCCGCGGTCGCTACGATGCCGCTGCCGGCCAGCAGGCCGGCCGTGGCCATGACGATCGCCGCTATGCCGGCGAATCTTCGGGTGGGTCTCATGTCCTTACTGCTCCCTCCGCTAGCAGATTTCTCCGAAACAAGTACGGGCGGGGAGCCGAGGGGGATTGGCGCGATACTGAGCAAATGGAGAAGGTCCTGTCCGCGGTGATCGCCAGGCTCCCCCTGACGCCCGGGGTGTACCGGTTCCGCGACGCGGCGGGCCAGGTCCTTTACCTCGGGCGAGCCACCGTGCTGCGGCGGCGCGTCGCCTCCTACTGGCTGGACTTGCGCGATCGCGGCCACCTTGCGCCGATGGTGGCCCGGGTACGCCGGATCGAGGCGGTCTCGTGCGACTCCGCGCACGAGGCCGCATGGCTGGAACGCAACTTGCTCACGACGTCGCTGCCGCCGTGGAACCTGACCATGGGCGGCCAGGAGCATCCCGTCTACATCCGGCTGGACCCGCGGCCGGCCCGGCCAGGCCTGTCCGTCGCCCACGAGCCGGCGAACCGGCCGGCGGACATCGCGTACTTCGGCCCGTACCTCGGCGGCCGCCGGGCACGGCAAGCGGTGAAGGGGCTCGGCCGGGTGCTCCCGCTGGCCTACACCGGCGCCGGACTGCGCGGCACGCTGCTCGAC
>NZ_JBARCR010000931.1:0-6650 GCF_049794275.1 Trebonia sp. | reverse complement strand
GTTCCGGGCTGGCCGAGCGGGCTGGCGGGCTGGAAGCCGCGCAGCTTGCGCAGCCGGGACCCCGCGCCTGCCGTCTGCCGCCTGCCCCGCAACCGCAGCGCCAGCTGGACGTCCGCCAGGATCTCCGCGGCCGCCTGGTCGCTGAGCACCCCAGCGTCGGTGAGTGCCTCGGCGGCGCGGCGGACGCGGCTGGTGTCGCCGTTGGCGGCCGGGCGCAGCGCGGACTCGGCGAGCAGCCTGAGGTACGTTTCGGCGCGATCCGCGTATGACCCTTGGCGATGCCCGCCGGCGGGCGGCGTGCGTGCGCTGTGCACGCTTTAAAGGTAAGGGCGAAAGGGCGGCGCCCGGCCTGGTGGACGGGGGAAAGTAAATCCAGGCCGGGCGCCGCGGGCGCCCGGACAGCCGGGGAAACCGTCCGGGCACCGGCCGGGCGGCTGGAGCGGGAACTCGCCGCCTGGCGCTCAAAGACGGGGAGATAGGTACGCTCGCCCCGTATTTAGAATTCTTCGTCATTTTCATGCGAGCTCGATGAGAACTTCCTTAAAGGTAGCTGTATATGAGGAGTTCTTTCGCCGCGAGGGCTGTATAAGAGCGTGGTGCCCGCGACGGCCTCGTCGCTCGCGACGGTTTCCCTGCCCGCGACGGCCTGGGCCGGGACGCGGACCGATGACCAGACGCGGACGATGTCTCGCATGGACAGCAGGCCAACGACCTCATGGCCCTCCACGACCACGAGATGCCGGAAACCGCCGTGCACCATCGCCGCCGCGGCGTCCTCGAGGGTCCACTCGCGCGACGCGAAGACCAGGTCCTGCGTGCAGTGCTGTCCCGCGGTCTCGGTGTCGGGGCTCTCGCCGGCGGCCACGGAGTTGAGGATGTCCCGCTCGGTGAGGATGCCCACGCCGGAGTGTTCGGGGTTGACGACGACCGCGGCGCCGACGTTTCTTGCCGCCATCATGCGGGCGGCCTCTCGAAGTGTGTGCGCGGGGCCGATCATGAGAACCCGCTCGGACATTCCGTCTGCCACCTTCATGGCGCATCACCCCCATGGGATTACCTTGCGGTGTTCCGTGCGCCGACTCTGGTTGCATTTGTCCAGCTAGAGGACGCACGCAGCGAGCTTGTGAACTTGTGATACCCGTTCTCGACTTGCGAAACGCGTTCGTAACGCATTTGCCCTGGAATGTTCAGTCGCCGGCATCCCGGCGATAGCCGGTTATTGAAAATAGGCCCGGGCCGAACCTGGTCAGGGTTTTGTCAGCTGTGCGAGAACCTCGTCGTGCAGGTGGCCGTTCGTACAGACAACGCTCCCGCCCTCTGGGGTCGCCGTGCCGGACAGGTCGGTGAACCGGCCGCCCGCCTCCTCCACGATGACCTGGATCGCGGCGACATCCCACAGCGAAACGTCCGGCTCCGCCGAGATATCAACCGCCCCCTCGGCGACCAGCATGTGCGACCAGAAGTCGCCGAAGGCCCTGGTCCGCCACACCGACTTGGCCAGCCCCATGAAGCCGCCGAGCAGGTCTTTCTCCGCCCAGCCGCCGATGCCGGAGTAGGAGAAGGAGGCGTCGCCGAGGTTGGTCACCCCGGATACCTGGCACCTGCTCGCTTTGGTCAGGCTGCGGCCGGTCCACGCCCCGCCGCCGGCTGCCGCCCACCAGCGGCGGCTCAGCGCCGGCGCGGACACGACGCCCACGACGACCTCGGGGCCGTCCATCAGCCCGATGAGCGTCGCCCACACCGGTACGCCGCGGACGTAGTTCTTGGTGCCGTCGATCGGGTCGATGACCCAGCGCCTGGGGCCGACGCCGGTCTGGCCCGACTCCTCGCCGAGCACGGCGTCCCGCGGCCGCGCCCTGCGCAGCACGTTCCGCAGCGAATCCTCGGTGGCGCGGTCGGCGTCGGACACCGGCGTCAGGTCAGGCTTGGTCTCCACCCGCAGGTCGAGAGCCCGGAACCGGCGCGTCGTGATGTCGTCGGCGGCATCAGCGAGAACGTGCGCGAACCGCAGGTCATCGCCATAACTTCCCACCCGCGAAACGGTACCGTCTATGACGTCCCGGAGACCAGCGCCGGAGCTTTCCCGTGCGGTGCGGTGCGCGGCCGCGTCATAATCGTGTCGATGGACGCACCCTTCAGCAATCTTCCCGACCGGCTGCGCCCGTTCGTCAGGGATGGCCGGATCACGGCGCTGCCCGCCAAGCGCGCGGTCCGCCTGCTGCTGCTCGACCTGGTGGCGCAGGCATTCGAGCCCGGCCGCCGCTACCCGGAGTCCGAGGTCACCGAGATACTCAAGGCTCTGTACGACGACCACGCCACGCTCAGGCGATACCTGATCGATGAGGAACTGATGTCGCGGACGCCGGACGGCACCTACTGGCGTTCCGGCGGCACCGTCCCGGTCCGCTAGGACCCGTCGGCGGAGTCGCGGCTGCGGAGCAGGCGGCGCAGGGAGTCAAGGCGGGCCTCGGCGTGGTGCTCGGCCGCCCAGGCGTCGAGGGCGCAGTCCTCGGACAGGTGGTCGCAGCCCGGCGGGCAGCCTTCGGTGCCCTCGGCCAGGTCGCCGAAGGCCTCCACCACGCGCTCGACCGAGACGTGCCCGAGTCCGAAGCTCCGTACGCCGGGGGTGTCGATCAGCCAGCCGGGATCATTGGCCCGGGACGTCGCGAACGGCGGGAGCCGCAGCGCCACCGCGGAAGACGACGTGTGCCGGCCACGCCCGGTCACCGGGTTGACCACGCCGACGGCCCGGCCCGCCTCCGGCACGAGCTCGTTGACCAGCGTGGACTTGCCGACTCCCGACTGGCCGATTAGCACGCTGATCCGGCCGTCGAGCGCCCGGCGCAGCCGGGTCATGGTCTGCGGCGACAGCGGCTGCCGGGTGCTGACCATCGGCAGGCCGAGCGGCCGGTAGAAGGCGCGCACCCGGCGCGGGGACGCCAGGTCGGACTTGGTCAGCACGAGCAGCGGGTCAAGGCCCGCGTCGTACGCGGCGACCAGGCACCGGTCCACGAACCTGAGCCGGGGCGCCGGGTCGGCCAGCGCGCAGACGATCACCATCTGGTCCGCGTTCGCCACGACGATCCGCTCCAGCGGGTCGGTGTCGTCGGGAGACCGGCGCAGCACGCTGGTCCGCTCCTCGACCCGGACGATCCGCGCGAGCATCCCCGGCTCGCCTGACGTGTCGCCCGCCAGCGCTACCCGGTCGCCGACCACGACCGAGTTGCGGCCGAGTTCCCTGGCCTTCATCGCGGTCACCATCCGGCCGCCGCCGGGGATGCCGGCGTCGCCGGCGTCGCCGTCGTCGATCAGGCAGCCGTACCTGCCCCGGTCCACGTTGACGACGAACGCCTCAGTGGCGCCTTCGTGCGCTGGGCGGCGACGGGTCCGCGGCCGGGAGCCGCGGCCCGCGCGGACCCGGACGTCATCCTCGTCTCGGTAGCTGGAACGGTTCCTCAGGTGCCTGACTCCCCCCGGACCATCGAAGACCACAGGGCCGTGAAGTCAGGGAAGGTCTTGCCGACCGTGGCCACGTTCGGCACTTCGATGCCGCCCGTGGCGAGGCCGAGCACGGCGGCGGCCATCACCATCCGGTGGTCGTCGTAGCTCTCGAACGCCTGCCCTGGCGAAGCATGCAGCGGCCGCGGCCGCACCGACAGGCCGTCAGGCAGCTCGGTGACGTCCCCGCCGAGTGCGTTGATCTCCTTGGCGATCGCGGCCAGCCGGTCGGTCTCCTGCGCCCGGGTGTGACCCACCCCGGTGAACACCGAGGGCCCTGAGGCGAGGGCGGCGGCCGAGGTCAGCGGGAGGCACAGTTCCGGGATGTCGCGCAGGTCGGCCTCGATCCCGTTGATGACCCCGGACCCTGTCACGGTCAGCCCGTCGGGGCCAGGCGTGCAGACCGCGCCCATCCGGGTGAGCACGTCCAGAATCCCCGCCGAGGCCTGGAGGCTGTCGGCCGGCCAGTCAAGCACGGTCACAGCACCGCCGGTTACCAGCGCCGCCGCCAGGAACGGCCCCGCGTTGGACAGGTCAGGCTCCACGGTGAAGTCGCCGAGGCGCAGCCGCCCAGCGCGCACCCGCCACAGCGATGGCCGCGGCGACCCGTCGGCCGAGACTTCCGCGCCCGCGCCGTGGAGCATCCGCAGCGTCATCTCGATGTGCGGCAGCGACGGCACCGGCGGCCCCTCGTGCCGGACCTCTACCCCGCGATCGAAGCGGGGCGCCGCCAGCAGCAGCCCCGATACCAGCTGCGACGACCCTGAGGCGTCAAGCGTCACGGCGCCGCCGCGCACCGAACCCGGGCCGTGCACGGTGAACGGCAGCGCGCCCCGGCCGTCGTCGTCGATCGGCACGCCCAGCGTGCGCAGGGCGCCGAGCAGCGCGCCGACCGGCCGTTCCCTGGCCCGCGGGTCACCGTCGAACGCCACAGGCGCCGCGGAAAGCACGGCCGCCACCGCCGGCAGGAACCGCATGACCGTCCCCGCGTTGCCCACGTCGACGGTAAGAGGCGCCACGGAACCGGAGTCATCCGGCGGCGGGGAGACAGCCAGGTCCGTTCCTGATTCTGAAATTGAGCAGCCCAGGACCCGCAGCGCCGCTACGGCGAGGGACGTGTCGCGAGCCCGCAGCGGGCCGCGCAGCAGCGACGGGGAGTCGCTGAGGGCGGCGAGCACGAGGGCACGGTTCGTGATCGACTTGGAGCCAGGCAGCCGCAGCCGGGCGCGCACCGGTCCCTCCGCGGCAGGGCAGCGCCAGCGTCCGGAATCCATGGCCCCGAGCGTAGCGGCTGGCACGGACTGGTCCGCTGACCGTTGCGGGTTTGGCCGCGGCGTTTTCCGGTTATGAAGTGCCAATCCGGCTTGTACTGTGCCATTTGGGAAGGGTTGTATGTGCGGTCGCTTCGTCTCCGCTCGCAAGCGCCTCGAACTCCTCGAGAAGTTCGCCGCTGAGCGTGACAGCGTGGGCGAGGACCGCAACCCCGACTACAACGTTGCCCCGACGAAGCGGATCTACACGGTCAGGGAGCACGATAACGAGCGCGAACTGCGGCTGGTGCGCTGGGGCCTGGTCCCGCCGTGGGCCAAGGACACCAAGGGCGGCGCGCGGATGATCAACGCGCGCGCGGAGACGGTCGCGGTAAAGCCGGCGTTCCGCAGCGCGTTCAAGAGGCGGCGGTGCATCATCCCGGCTGATGGCTACTACGAGTGGCAGACCGTGGACAAGGCCAAGCAGCCCCATTACATATACCGAACGGACGGTGGAATCCTCGCCTTCGCCGGCATTTACGAGCTGTGGCGGGACGAGTCGGTGCCGGAAGACCACGAGAACGCGTGGTTCTGGTCCGCGGCGATTATCACCACCGACGCCACCGACGACATCGGCAGGATTCACGACCGGACTCCGATGGTGATAACGCCGGACAGCTGGACGGACTGGCTTGACCCGGCAAATAACGATAAAGAACTGCTACTCGCGACAATGCAGCCCGCCACATCCTCGGGGGCGGGCGGCCTGACGTCGTACCCCGTTTCTACGGCCGTCAACTCTGTTCGGAACAACGGTCCAGCCCTCGTGGAGCCGCTTGGCGACGCGGGTTCGCTGGCCGGAGGGCCTGGTTCCGGCAATGACAGGGAGCGGCCGCCCGAGTTCTGAGTCCGCGGCGCGCTGCAGGGCCGGCCTTGCGCCGTGACCCCGCGCAGCGCACGCGGCGGGAAGCGAGGACTTCCGTGGAAATTACCGTCGCCCGCAAGCGCCTGGAGGAAATGCGCGACGACCTGGACCGGACGGTTCTGGTACTGCGCGGTGAACACCCGCTGTCCAGGGGCGGGACCGCGGAGGCGGGCGACGCTGGCGCGAACCTGACCGAGGCCGACCGCAATGAGGCGGCGGTGCAGTCGGCGGTTGAGCACCGCACGGCGGTGCTCGCGGCGCTCGCGCGGGTCGACGACGGCAGCTACGGGCGCTGCGTGGACTGCGGCCACGAGATCCCTGAGCCACGGCTAGAGGCCCGCCCCGCCACCCCGAGATGCGTGCCCTGCCAGTCGAAACTCGACCGTCGCCGCCGGTTACGGGCAGGGGAGTCCGGGGGGATGTGCCTCCCGGTGCGGGGGTTCCAGGGGGTCGCCCCCCAGGCTAGCAGCGCCGTGCGCAGGTGATCAGTTGTGCTCCTACCGAGTCATCGGAACGGGCCCGTAGCTCCGCCTCAACCAGCGCGCCGAAACTCCCCGGCTCGCGGGCCAGCAGGTAGCTGACCGTCCGGGGCGAGAACACGGTACGCGGCCTTATCCAGTCGACCTCGAGCCCGCCGCTCGTGAAGAGCTCGCGCAGCTGCTCGGCGCCGTAGCACCGGGTGATGGTCTCGTCAGGCCACGGCACGAGCACCACGTCGGCGTTGGGTACGTCGATCAGGTGCGGCCAGCGGTGCTGCTCGGCGAGCACGGCCATGCCGAAGGTGAGCGAGTCCACGCAGGCGAGCACCTGCCCGCCAGGGCGCAGTACCCGCGCGATCTCGGCCACGAGCGACTCGGCCGCCAGGTGCCGCGACAGCGTGCCGTCCTCGGCGATGACGCCATCCGCGCAGCCGTCGGCGAGGAACTCGAGCCCCCAGCCGTCGGCGGCCACCATGCGCAGCGGGCCGCGGCCTGGTG
>NZ_JBARCR010000930.1:0-4215 GCF_049794275.1 Trebonia sp. | reverse complement strand
GCCCTGGACCCCGGGGACCCCTGCGGCCCCTGGGAGCAGGAAAAGCGGGCAGGGCACAGCCCTGCCCCTGGCCGGACGCGGACGCAACAAGGACAGCCCGTACTGGCCAGAATCGCAAAACCGATGTCTCCACGCTTTCAGGGGAACCGCGGTCCCCATCAGCGAAGATAATGGGTCGTTGTGCACCCCCTAGTGTGCCTAACGACCCACTATCACCGGGGCACCCGCGACGATATCTGATAACAGCAAGAAGCGGCCGAGGCCGCTGGCGAGACTGGTTAGCGCTGAAGATCCGACCCCTATTTGGGGTCAAATCCCCAGCGTTAGCCAACCTACCCTGATAACAGCAAGAAGCGGCAAGCCAGGCTGCGTCCGCGTCATGCCGATTGCGCAATTGACACCGATAGGCGGTCCACGACAACACAATTTCCCAGGCAACGGGTCGCGGAGCGAACTAGAGGATGCTCAATGGGGGTCGTGTACCGGATATGACGCCTGGAAGGCGAGCCGGCCTCGCGGTCGAACCGCAGAGCCGGGTGCCGCTCCGTTACCCAGCCGACGAACTGGCAGGCGACGTCATGGACGGCTCGCGTATCAGTCGAGGATGCCGAGGTAGGCATGAACCGGCTGGCGCCACCTGACGGCCACGTTGCGCATGTCTCCGCGGATCGTCTCGGCTCGATAGCGCAGCGTTTGGCCGCGGAAGCTGTCTCGCATGATGTGTACCTGCTCGGCCGGGTAGACATCGCCGACGACGAGATGCCGGAGGGCGGGGATTTCCAGGAGCACGTCGAGTCGCTTATCTGCCGGCCGTGAGTCATACAGGCCCAGTTGCGTGAGTTTGTGGCACGCTGCCAGGTCAGCGAGCGTGGCCAGCCCTGTCAATTTTTCTAGATTGAGCATCTGGAGCGTCTCTGCCGGATGGCGTGCCAGCGCGCGGAGGCTGCCTATATTGCGCATGGCGCCGAGCGAGACTGCCTCCAGCGCGCAGCACTCGCCCAGTACATCGAAGTCGCCGGTATCGAGGCCGCGTACCTGGTACAGCTCCAGACCGCGCAGCTGCGGCATGTGGGTAAGCGGAACAAGGTCGCGGATCCCGCCGAACGCCATGGTCAGCACCTGGATTCCGGGATGACCGCGTAGCGGGTCGAGGCTTCTGGCACGCGGCACGCGCAGCCCGAGGTGCGCAAGGCCGGTGACCTCGGCGACGGCGTCGAAGTCTCTGTCGTGGGCTTCTAGCCAGAGCCTCTTCAGTTGCGGGAGGCGTCTGAGGAAGGCGAGTGACGGGCGACGGGACGCTGTCTCGCCGAGACTGAGGCTCCGCAGGTTAGTGAAATTGCCCAGGATGTCGAAACTCTCTTCCTGCCACAGGTCCAGCGCAAGGTGCTCGATGTGCTCGAACCCGCTGAGCCAGGTCAGGCCGGGACTGATCATGCGACCGTAAGCCCGGAACACGACCCCAGGATGGCGTCTGAGCGCATCGGCCGCGGCGTGCAGAACTGGACTGGGTAGTGGCTCACTGAACTGCAAGAAGAACCGGCCGCCCCGGCTAACCTGCGCAGCAGCGGCGGACGCAATTGCGGGCTCAACAGATGCCGGATCGGTGTCGGGCCGGAGCTCAGCGTGGCGGCCATCGACCGTCAAAGCGGGTCCCACACGCGAAGATTAGCTGCTGGGTATTGCTGATGAAGCGCGCTGGCCTGGCCAGGCGGTGGTCCCCGGTCACCCGCGGATTCCTCAGTGCCGGGGTACTCGCATAGAGCATGACAGCGAAGACCACGACGGCGATCCCGGCCGCCACCCAGAAGTCGGACCGACGCGGCAAGCCCGGGCGGGGCAACTTCGTGCTTCTGATGGATTCGCCCTAGGCTGGCCCGCGTGGGCTTGTGGGACGTGGTGCCGGACAGTCAGCGGAAGCAGTGGACGCTAGAGCCGTTCGCGAGCGTCGGGCCACTGCACTTCGGCATGAATCCGGACCAAGCGTCTGCCGCCCTTGGCGGCATCAGGCCGAACCCCCGCTGGCATGACTCGCATTTCAACGTCATGGGCGGCACGTACATCGAAGTGGGCGTAACGCTGTACTACGCATCGGGCGCGAGCTTGTGCGGCGTCGCGGTGGACGCCCGCCGCGGTCCGCAGGTTCTCGGGGACGGCAAGGCACTGGTGGGCCAGGTCCCTTCGGAGTTGGAGGACTGGCTGATCAGCCGCGCGGAAAGCCGGCCGCCGTATACGGAACTCGTTTACATGCCCGGTGCGGAAGTGGAATCCCGCAGCCTCGGCGTCGTGGTATGCCTCCAGCGGGCGGGTGACCGGCTGCTGACACGGCCAGTTTCCCTGGCCGCCGACGCCACAGACGACACCTATCATCGGCTACCACCCGAAGCCTGGCGCATCACCTGAACACCGACTAAACGCCCTGCCGCGCCAGCGCTGTGCGCCCGGACGGGGAAGATCCGCACGGGCGCACAGCGCGCTTGGGCTAAAGGTCGTACGATGCCTCGATCGTCAGGCGGCGTGTTGGGGTGTTGGCACGTACCGGTAGCGGGTTGCGGAGGTTATCGCCGGGGTGGCGGGGTGTCGTGGCCGGGCAGCGGCTGTGCCGGGATGGCGGCGGCCGCGCAGCCGAATCGCTGCTCGTAGACATCGGCCATCGCGCGCAGCAGCGCCGGGCAGTCGCCGGCGTAGGCGGAGCCGTGCATGATGGCGAGCTGGCGCGGCGCCAGGTCGGCGAGTCGCCGGTAGGTCGCGGGCACCGCGGGGCCGAGCGAGGTCTGGTGGAACACCTCTTCGGCGGCGATCGCGGCGTCCAGGATGTCGTCCCCTGTGATCGGCGGCCCGTCGCCGAGCTGGGTGAGCAGGTCACCGCAGAACAGCGTGCCGGTCTCCTCCTCGAAGAACATGTGCGATTCCCAGTTGTGCGGCACATGGGGGGTGGCGATCTCGATGACCCGGCGGGCGAGCGCGGCGCCGCCGAGCTGGAGGACCTCGCCGTCCCGCATCGGCCGCGGCCGCCGCAAGCACTGGTCGTTCAGCGATAGCTGGCAGCCGAGCGCACCGTGGGCGACCTGCGCGTGCGGGGCGGCGGCCAGGAACTCGTTCACCGCGCCGCACTCGTCCGCTTCCAGGTGGGCGAACGCTATCCACCGCAGCCTGCTCAGCGGCAGCACCGTCTCGACCGCCGCGCGGACGGCGGGAAACAGCGCGCGCATCCCGGTGTGATACAGCAGCGGCTCGTCGGCGTCCACCAGGAACTGGTTGAAGGTGAACCCGCCTGGCCCGATGTCCGGGACATAGGTGGAGATCCGGTAGGTGCGGTCGCTGATCTGGTCAATCGCGGTCTGCATGTGCTTCCTCCCAGGACATGGTTGCGCTGGGCCGCCGCGCCTTAGGCATTGGCGGCGGCGGCGATGGCTAGCAAAGGGACGAGGCGGTCGAGGTCCGCGGCCGACCGGGGGCGGAGTTCGATCCAGTCCCGGCGCGCTGGGTCGCGGCGGACGGCCGGGTCGGCGGCGAAGTCCGCCCTGGCCTGGGCCCAGCCCGCTCGGGTGACCCGCAGGTCGATCGACCCATCCGCTTCCAGGTGGGCGATCTCGCGGCTGCCGGCGAACAGGGCCGGCTTGTCGGCGTACCGCGAACGCCCCTCCCTGGCGTGGCCCGCGGCAAGCATGGCGTCGGCGAACGCGTCCCACAGCTGGCCAGGCGCGTCGTGGCTCATAGCTCTCCTCGGTCGGACATGCCGATACGCGATCGACAGTAATAGACGGCACGTGAAGCCTTCGACGGCTTGGTGGCCTGGTGGCGCCGACCGCGGGCACCGTTTTCGCGTCGTTAGCCGCGCTGCGGTTGCGCGCCATGCCGGAGATGACCCCATGTGGGGTGGTCCGACGCCAGCTTTGCCCATTCGAGCGTCGTCAGCAGCCGCTCTCCGCTGCGCTGTGCGGAGGCTGACTCCCTGTTGCTCCCTCTCCCACGCTGGCGGTGGAAACCTGACCGCTACAGTCGACGGCTGGGTGAGACCTGTAGGCGTGTGTTGCCTCAATCGTGAGGCGGCGTGTTGGGGTATTGGCACGAACCGATAGAGCGGGACAATTGCGCAATCGACAGGTTGGTCCTCACGGCGCCCCCGCCACGCGCCCCCGGAACGTGGTCGATGTGACATCGTCTACCAAAGAGTGTGGTCGATGTGACATCGACCACCTAAGGCGGCGGCGGCTA
>NZ_JBARCR010000929.1:0-8936 GCF_049794275.1 Trebonia sp. | reverse complement strand
CGTGGTAGCTGCCGTCCTGGTCCCGCACGATCACCGCGATCGAATCCGGCTGGATGATCAGATCAGATGCCAGCCGCCGCGCCTCGTCGGCGGCGGCATCCGCAGTCGTTTCATCTGGATACCCGATGGCGATCAGATCAGCCATGGTGTTCTCCTTCCTCCTGTGATCTCGGTTCGGCCTTCCCGCCGCTGGTCATGCGACGAGCTCTGATCCTGCCTTCGCTACGCCGGGGATTCCTCACCCTCACGTGGGTGAATTACGGCGGTTACCGGGTACCGGGACAGCCATTCGGCGTAGGACTGGCAGTGGCCCACGTCAAGTTCCACACCGCCAGGCGGGGCCTGGGCGAACATCAGGCCCGTGGCCCGCTCCGTAGCAACCGCCATGAGCCGCCCGCCGGAATCGGCTCATCCGCCGTCTCTTGTACACCACCGTCCAGGCGGGCGGCCCGGTATCGTCCGGGCCGAGCGGCCCGAACGGAAACGACCACTTCTGCCAGCACTTGATGCGGCCGCGGGCGCGGCCCGCAGCGTCAAGAATTCCCGGGCTGCCGTGATAGCGCTTCACCTCGAGCATCTGGCCCGCGCGGATCTTCACCACCTGCCCGCGCTGCACCGGATGGGCGAGGCCCGATCAGTGGATACTCAGACGCCTTCGACCGCTTCGAGGCGACCGGACCGCCTTGCCGAACTCCTCATAGTCCTGCTCGTTCTGGTCGGCGTAACGTTCGCAGAAGTCGGTGACCTACCGGGTCGAACCGCCGTCGCCGCGAACACTACATGTCGCGAAGCTGGCGCCAGTAGAAATGCCGGCTGGTGTGCGCCGTCCGTGACCCCGGGTGCCACCCTTTGGGGGGTGGGCTCCGCCGGATTAGCCTGCGATCTGGCATGTCCGGCGTAAGAACGCCAGGGCCGCTGGCGGCTCGACGGGCCAGCAGTTTCGCGTACAAGGCCGCCAGCGGTTCGGTGACGTCGAATCGTTCCAGCCTGGCTGATAACGCGCCCCCACCCGAAGATCAGTGCGGCGACTATGGCCAGGTCACCAATGCTCACGACGTCAAGGGCTCCGTGTGCTATCCGAGGGTGGCGACGAGGACGGCCTTGATGGTGTGCAGGCGGTTCTCGGCCTGGTCGAAGACGATGCTGGCCGGTGAGCGGAATACCTCGTCGGTCACCTCAAGGCCGGAGGTCATCCCGGTGTGCTCCATAATCTCGCGCCCGACCACGGTGTTCGTGTCGTGGAAGGCGGGCAGGCAGTGCATGAACTTGACGGCGGGATTCCGCGTCTTGCGCAGGAGGTCGACGTTGACCTGGTAGGGAGCAAGCAGCCGGACCCGTTCGGCCCAGACATCTTTGGCCTCCCCCATCGAGACCCACACGTCGGTATGGATGAAGTCGGCGCCGGCCACGGCCTGCGCGGGGTCCTCGGTGAGGGTGATGCGAGCGCCGGTGCGCCCTGAGATGTCCTCGGCGATCTGGACGACGTCCTTGGGCGGGTGCAGCTCGGCGGGGCCGGCCAGGCGGACGTCGCTGCCCATCAGCGCGCCCATGACCAGCAGCGAGCGAGCCATGTTGTACCGGCAGTCGCCGCAGAACGCATAGGCGATCTGGTTATAGGGCTTGCCGCTGGCCTCGCCCATGGTCAGGAAGTCGGCGAGCATCTGGGTGGGGTGCCATTCGGCGGTCAGCCCGTTGTACACCGGGATGCCGGCGTGCGCGGCGAGTTCTTCGACCTCGGCCTGGCTGTTGCCGCGGAACTCGATCGCGTCGTACATGCGCCCCAGGACCGCGGCGGTGTCGGCGATCGATTCCTTGTGCCCCAGTTGGGAGCCGGACGGGTCCAGGTAGGTCACGTGCGCGCCCTGGTCGTAGGCGGCGACCTCGAACGCCGACCGGGTCCGTGTGGATGACTTCTCGAAGATCAACGCGATCTCCTTGCCCGCCAGCTGCTGGGTCTCGGTGCCGGCGTACTTGGCCAGCTTGAGCGACTCCGCCAGCCGCAGCAGGTAGCCCAGCTCGGCCGGGGTGAAGTCGATCTCCTTCAGGAAACTGCGGTTGCGCAGGTTGTACGACATGGCTGTCTCTCCAGTGAAGTCAGAATGCGGCGTCGCGTTCGATCGGACAGGTCATGCAGTGGCCGCCCCCGCGGCCCTTACCAAGCTCGAATCCCGCGACCGTGATCACCTCGATGCCGGCCTTGCGCAGCGCGGTGTTCGTGCCGGTGTTCCGCTCGTAGGCCACCACCACGCCGGGTTCGAGGGCGACCACGTTGTTGCCGTCGTCCCACTGCTCCCGCTCGGCCTCGAAGGTGTCCCCGCCGGTCTCGATGACGCGCATCTTCCCCACGCCTAGGGCGACGCCCATCACCTCGGGCAGGGACCCGCTCTGCTCCTCGACGCGCAGATCCTCAGCCGAGGTACCCGGCCGGATCGCCCAGGTCCGTGCCCCGTAGACCACCTGGGGGAACAGCGTGACCAGGTCCCGGTCGCACATCGTGATGACGGTGTCCAGGTGCATGTAGGAGCGGGACTTAGGCAGGTGCACGGCCAGCACCTGGCGGGCCGACCCGGCGCGGAACAGCGACCGGGCGATCCACAGCACCGCCTGCGGCGTGGTCCGCTCGCCCATGCCGATCATCACCGTGCCGTTGCCGATCGGCTGCACGTCGCCGCCCTCGACATGGCAGCGGCCCCAGTCCTCCTCGGTCCCGCCCAGCCAGACGGGGAACTTCTCGGCCGCGAACAGCGGGCTGAACCGGTAGATGGTCTCCATGATCATCGTCTCGGGCTTGCGGGCCGGCTTGGTCATCGGGTTGATCGTGACCCCGCCGAAGATCCAGCACGACGGGTCGCGCTGGAACAGGAAGTTCGGCAGCGGCGGCAGCAGCATGGACGCCGGGTCGGCCGACTCCCACACCAGGCCCACGTCCCGCTGGACGTCGGCCTTGGTGATCCCGCCGATCAAGAACTCCGCCACCAGCGCCGGATCCGCCGTCGCGACCCACTCCCGGGCCCGGTGCGCGGCCGTGATGCCGACCTCGCGCTCGTTCAGGATGTGACCGCACACCCAGTCCCGGGCCTCCGCCCTGGCCAGCGCCTCGGCCAGCAGCGTCTCGGCCTCGAACACCTCCACCCCGCGCTCGCGCATCACCTCGCAGAACATGTCATGCTCGGCCTTGGCCCGGGCCACCCACAGCACATCGTCGAACAGCAGTTCCTCAGCGTTCGACGGGGTCAGACGGGCGTGCTCAAGGCCCGGCCGGTGCACCATGACCCGGCGCAGCTTGCCAACTTCGGAATGTGCCCCGAACGGCATCCTGATCACCTCGTTTCTTCATGGCCGGGTGCGGTATGCCGCCGCACGGCCTTCTGGATCTCGGATAGGACGACTATGGATAGCGCCACGGCCAGGCAGATCAGCCACTGCCGTACATCCAGGCTGGTGGCCTTGAGGAACGCCTGGAGCGGGCCGAAGACAGTGGTCAGCAGGAGCGTCAGGATCGGTACGCCGGTGGCGATGACGAACTTGGAGTCGGAGAACGTATCGAGGCTGAACGCCGTCCGCCGTTCGTCTCTGGTCTCGATCGAGAAGAGCAGGGCGTACAACGAGAACGTGACGACACCCATGGTGTGCGCGATCGCCTGCGTGTGCGCCTGCTCGGCCCAGCTGATGACCCCAAGCGTGCCGACCCCCGTGATCAGCCCGACGGAAATAAGCCAGACGAACAGGGGCCGGGTCAAGATGGGCTGGTCGGGCTGGCAGGGCTCGCGCTCCATCAGGCCCGCGGCGGGTCGTCCGTAGCCCAGCCCTACCGCCTGGAACAGCAGGTGGTGAAGTTCATCCACAGCGTGTGTCCTCCATGTCCGCGCCATGCCTCACCTACGCGACCGGCGGCGGCACCTGACCGCCGACCGACCAGTCCCCGCCCCTGTCCGGGACCGGTCGCCTGCCCGATCCTGCTTGAGCGGTCACGTGAATGGCGTCACCCTGCCAGGGGTGAACTCCGGTCATTTCCTTTGGCCTGTCGGGCACGCGCAAAAAGGCTCGGTGAACTCACCGACACGACCGGTACCTGTAATTCGATTACTGGACATCGTCCGTTCATGAATCGTTCGTAAATGCCGCAGGGTTCCGCGGCTGCGGAGGCGCACAGCCCCCGCAGCGCGACGATGCGCGTGGTGAGGAGTCGCGGTATTTGGCTTTGCGTAAGTCGGCTCTGTCACTGTGAAATCACAGTCTTCGGAAGCAGGCAGGAATCACCCGTGAAAGGGTGATGCTGCCCTGACGCCATTCGAGCAGGCTGCAGGAGTCAAATTTCGCGATCCTCGCCTGGGGGTGCGCTCATGGTGCGGGCACTAAACGCCTGGCTGGCGATATCCGCGGACCGGCGGCGGGCATCGTGACGAGCGACACGCAGACCCGCCAGGACGACACGACCGCCGAGCCCAAGCGCCGGTTCAAGTTCCCGACCGCGTTCACCGTGCTGTTTTTCGTGCTGGTGCTGGTCTGGATTTTGACGTTCATCATCAAGCCGGGTTCCTACTCCTATGTCAGTTGCGACGGAGGGTCGCCCAAGCCGGTCCCCGGGACGTTCGGCGCCGTCAAGGTCGACCTGTCCTTCCAGGAGCGGCTGTATGACCTGTGGGTGTCGCCGGTCAACGGCCTGTATGGCGTGCGGACGCCGTCCGAGGTTGTCCCGGACCCCAGCCCCGAGCTCCTCAAGCAGGGGCAGGCGGCCTGCGGGACTGTGGCGGGAAAGCAGGTGCCCGCCGAGATCGTCACCGCGCCGGGGAACACAGGGCCGTACAACAGCGGGGATCTGGCTGGCGCGGTCCAGGTGTTCTTCTTCGTCCTGGCGATCGGCGCGTTCATCACCGTCACCATCAAGACCGGGGCGCTGGACGCGGGGATCGGGCGGGTCACCGACCGATTCCGCAAGCGCGGGCTGCTGCTGATCGTGATCTTGATGGTGATCTTCTCCGTCGGCGGGACCACCTACGGGATGGCCGAGGAGACGCTGGGGTTTTACGCGATCATCCTGCCGGTCATCGTCGGCCTGGGTTACGACCGGCTGGTGGGGGTCGGGATCATCATGGTCGGCGCGGGGGTGGGGACGCTGGCCTCGACCGTGAATCCGTTCGCGACCGGGGTGGCCTCGGACGCCGCGGGCGTCGCGCTGGGGGACGGCATCGGGCTGCGGCTGATCATGTACGCCGTCTTTACTACTATCGCAGTTCTGTATGTGTTGCGGTATGCCCAGCGGGTCAAGGCCGATCCGGCCCGGTCGATGACTCCCGCCGTCGAAGGGGACGAGGCCCTGGCCAGTGCACCGGCCGGGCCCCCCGTGCCGATGACCGGCCGGCAGAAGACCGTGCTGTGGATCTTCGGACTGACGTTCGGCCTGATGATCTTCTCCGTTATCCCTTGGGGGGACTTCAGTTCCTCCCTGGAGCCGATCACGCTGGGCTGGTACTTCCCCGAACTGGCCGCGCTGTTCCTCGTCGGCGCGGTGCTGGTCGGGCTAGTCGGCGGGCTCGGCGAGGAAGGCATGGTCACCGGCATCATCTCCGGCGCCGGCGATTTCATCGGGGCCGCGCTGATCATCGCCGTGGCCCGCGGGGTGACCGTCATCATGAACAACGCCGGGATCACCGACACGGTGCTGCACGCCCTGGAGGGAGCGGTCAGCGGGCTGTCGTCCGGGGCGTTCGCGGTGGTGATGTACCTGGTGAACATCCCGCTGGCCTTCCTGGTCCCGTCCTCCTCCGGGCACGCGACGCTGGCGATGCCGATCATGGCCCCGCTCGGCGACTTCGCCGGGGTGAGCCGCGCGATGGTCGTGACCGCGTACCAGTCCGCGTCCGGCTGGATGAACCTGTTCACCCCCACCTCGGCGATCGTGATGGGCGGGCTCGCGCTCAGCCGGGTCCGCTACGACAGGTACCTGAAGTTCGTGGCGCCGCTGCTGGGCATCCTGCTCATCCTCACCTGCCTGGCCATGCTCCTGGGCGTCGCCGTCCCCGCTCTGGGAGGGCCGGTGAAATAAATGAGCACCACATACTCCCCATGCTCCCCAGGCCGGCCGTCTCTCCGGCTCCGCCGGCCTGGCCGGATCCTCCTGGCCGTCGCCGGCCTCGCGACGGTCCTGCTTGCCAGCGCCTGCGACACGGCCCAGCAGGTGCCATGGGCCACCTACAACTCCCAGCTCCAGCAGCAGATCGACGCCGCCACGGCCACCCGCGGCTGCGCCGCGCTGCAGGCCTTCCTCGCGGCCGCCAAGGCGACCAGCAGTGCGCACGAGAAGGCCACGGGATTCCCCAACGACTCCCTCGTCGCCTACATCCAGGCCAGCCAGCACGAGGCGGGCTGCCCGTCGGCCAGCGGCTGACCGAAGGTAAGTATCCCTGAGGACTTCTGGCGAAAGGAGCCGGGGCCTGAGCCTCGGTGTTGATAAAGAGCTGCGCGGAGGTGCCGCAAATCCGCTTTCCCTGAGTTCTTCGACGGATGGTGTCTGGTGTTGTTCTACCTCAGGCCTTGGCTATCGCGATCGGTCTCGCGGAACGTTCCTCCGCATGCTGTCGTCATCCCACGCTCCTGTGCCCATCGCGCTGGCGTCGCAGCTGGAGGATCTTATCCACCGCAACGACGGCGGGAGCCAGGAGGGACAGGGCGAGCACGATGATCCACTCGCGTCCGGTGAGGGAGGTGGTGTCCAGCAGGCGCTGGAGCATGTTGAGTTCGACGGCGGCCCAGGTGAGGATCCAGCCGAGGATGATCCAGCCGAGGTAGGGGAACACCGGGGAGGACCACGGCGCCTGGCGTTCGCGGCGCATGACCAGGCCGATGTTGACCGCGCTGAACGAGATGATGGCGAAGGCCATGGTCATGTTGACCGAGGCGTGGGTCGTGGAGGGCTTGCCGGGACCCCACTCGAGCACGCACAGCGCGGTGACAGCGACCACGAACCCGAAGATGAACCAGCGGATGATCCAAGGGGTGGTGACGATCTTGGTGCCGGGCTTGCGCGGCGGCCGCTGCATCACGCCGGGGTCGGGGACGTCGACGATGAATCCGATGACCACGGTGATGACGACGAAGAACTTGCAGAACAGCAGCTGCAGCGGGAACAGGGCCACGCCGCCGTTGATGTTCAAGATGGTGGCGTAGACCATCAGCTGCAGGACCGAGGACAAGATGGTCAGCTGCATCCGAATGTAGGTGGAGATCCGCCGGTAGATGTCGCGGCCGAGGTCGACGGCGCGGACCAGGGTGGCGAAGTTGTCGTCGGTCAGCACGATCTTGGCGGCCTGCTTGGTGACTTCTGAGCCGCTGCCCATGGCCACGCCAATGTCGGCCTGCTTGAGGGCGGCGGCGTCGTTGACCGCGTCGCCTGTCATCGCGACGACCTCGCCGTCTTGCTGCATGAGCTTGGCCAGGCGAAGCTTGTCTTCGGGGGCGACCCGGCCGAAGACGTGCAGCTGGGGCAGCCGCTCGATCACCTCGTCATCGGTCAGGTGCTGCAGCTCGGTGCCGGTGATGACGCCGGGCCCGAGGCCGAGTTCGTCGGCGATGGCACGGGCGGTGATGGTGTGGTCGCCAGTGATCATCCGGACGTCGACCCCGGCGCCGAGCGCGGCGTGGACCGCGTCCCTGGCCTCGGTGCGCAGCGGGTCGACGATCCCCACCAGCGCGACAAAGACCAGGTCCGTGACGGCGGCCATCGGGTCTGCGAGCGCCGCGGTCATCGTCGCGTCATCCATGTCCTTGACGGCGAACGCGAGGACCCGCAGCCCGCGCTCGGACAGCTTGCGGTTGGCGGCTAGGAGCTCGTCCCGGACGGTGCCGATCGGCACCTGCTGGCCATGCCACAGGGCCCGGTCGCAGCGGTCCAGGACCACATCCGGGGCGCCTTTGACGGTGACCAGGTGCGGTTGCTGGACGAGCGGGCCGACCAGCCAGTCCGGGCGGTCGTGGAAGGTGGCCATGAACTTGTACTCGGAATCGAACGGCACCTCGGCCCGGCGGGGCAGGGCTTCGCGGGTCTCCCCGGCGTCCACGCCCATCTTCGCGGCCAGTACCACGAACGCCGCCTCGGTCGGGTCGCCGATGACCGACTCGTCGTCGCCGACGGTGGCGTCGGTGCACAGCACCAGGCCCAGGGCCAGGTTGCGGAAGTCCGGCGGCTGCGCCCCGGCCACGCCCAGGATCGCGCCGCTCTTGGCGTAGCCGGGGCCTTCGATCTTGAACCAGTCGCCGCCGCCCAGCATCTGCGTCGCGGTCATCGCGTTCATCGTCAGGGTGCCGGTCTTGTCGCTGTTGATGACGGTTGTGCCGCCCAGGGTCTCCACGTCGCTCAGCGACTTGACCACTGCCTTGTGCTCGGCCAGCCGCCGCGCCCCCGACGACAGCATGGCCTGTACGAACGTAGGCAGGCCGGTCGGGATCGACGCGATCGCGGTCGAGATGCACAACAGCACCAGGGTAGTGGTGTCCTGGCCGCGGACCAGGCCGAAGATGGCGATTATCAGCACGGCCGCGAAGGCGATCGTGCCGAACACCTTGGTCATGCCGTCGAGCTCGCGCTGCAGCGGCGACTGGGTGCGCTGGGTGGCGTTAACCATCCCGGCGATCTTGCCCATCTCGGTCGCGCTGCCGGTGGCGGTCACCACGATCGTCGCGGTGCCCCGGGTGACCTGGGTGTTCTGGAACACCAGGTTGGTCCGGTCGCCCAGGGCGACCTCGCCGCCGGGCAGCGTGCTCGCGTCCTTAGGTATCGGCGCGCTCTCCCCGGTGAGCGCGGCCTCTTGCACCTCCAGCGTGGCCGAGGACTCGATCCGCCCGTCCGCCGGGACCACGTCCCCGGCCTCCAGCAGCACGATGTCACCCGGCACCAGCCCGGTCGATTCGATCTCGGCGACCTGGCCGGAGCGCCGCAC
>NZ_JBARCR010000928.1:0-3176 GCF_049794275.1 Trebonia sp. | reverse complement strand
GACCCGAAGGGGGCATCACCCCCGCCGAGCGCGCCGCGCTCGGCGGGGCGGGCGCCGTCGAGGCCCGGCTGGGCCCAACGGTGCTCCGCACCTCGACGGCGGGCGCGGCAGCCGTTGCGGTCCTGCTAACGCGTACGTCCCGCTGGTAACGACCGCCGCTTGAGTCGGGCGACTTTGCGCACGAGCCGTCACCTTGTGCACGAGATGACCACAATCAGGGGGTCTGGAGGCCGGAAAAGTTGTCATTTCGTGCACAAGGTGAACAGGAGAGACTGGTGTGACGAACGGGACTGTGGCTGGTAGGACGAGGGGTGAGCAGAAGAGCAGTGGGGGAATCGCGACGAGGGCGGCGCATGCGCGGAGCTGGAATTGACGGGGACGGGCAACCGGACGGACACGGCAACGGGACGGTGACCGCCGCGAATTGGCGGGAGCCGGGGCGCCGGTGGTGTGACGCCGCGTCGTTCGGTGCCCGCCGCGGGCGCCGACTGGACGCGGTGAACACCACCAAGCCCAGGCGACCCCACGGGGTGGGGCTTGGGGGCTGGGGTGGGCAGTAGGTGAGGACCCACGGACCGGGAGGGACCGGGAGGGACGCTGGGGCTGCGGCTAGCGGGCTGGCTTAGCGGCCGTTGAAGGCGTCGCGGAGGCGCGAGAAGAAGCCCTGCTGGCCGGGCTGGAACTTGCCGGGCGGGGATTCCTCACCGCGGAGCTTGGCCAGGTCGCGCAGCAGCTTCTCCTGCTCCGCGTCGAGCCGGGTCGGCGTTTCCACGGTCACGTGGATGACCAGGTCGCCGCGGCCGTTGCCGCTCAGGTGCTTGACCCCGAGCCCGTATAGCGGGAGGACCTGGCCGGACTGCGTGCCCGGGCGGATGTCCACGTCGCTGGGGCCGTCCAGGGACTCCACCGAAACCGTGGCGCCCAGGGCGGCCGCCGCCATCGGGATCGTCAGCGTGCAGTGCAGGTCGTCGCCCTGCCGCTCGAAGATCGGGTGCGGCTGCTGCACCACCTCGAGGAAGAGGTCGCCGGGCGGGCCGCCGCCGGGGCCCGTCTCGCCCTCGCCCGCCAGCTGAATGTGCGTGCCGTCCTCGACGCCGGCCGGGATCCTGACCTTCATCGTCCGCCTGGTGCGCACCCGGCCGTCGCCGTCGCACTCCGGGCAGGGCCGCGGCAGCACGGTGCCGAACCCGCTGCACGCCGGGCAGGGCTGCGTGGTCATCATCTGGCCGAGGAAGGAGCGCCTGACCTGGCTGATCTCGCCGCGGCCCGCGCAGACATCGCAGGTCGCCGGGTGGGTGCCAGGCGCGGTACCCTCACCGGAACACGTCGGGCAAACCACGGCGGTGTCCACCGTGAGCTCCCTGGTTGCGCCGAACGCGCACTCCGACAGGTCCAGCTCGATGCGGATCGTCGCGTTCCTGCCGCGCCGGGCCCGGCTGCGCGGACCGCGGGTCGTGCCGGCGCCCGCGGCGCCGAAGACCGCGTCCACGAACTCGCTGAACGGGAACCCGGCCGCGCCGAACCCGCCGAACCCGGCCGCCCCGCCGGGCCCGGCCGCCGCGAACGGGTCGCCGCCCAGGTCGTACATCTGGCGCTTCTCCGGGTCGGACAGGACGTCGTAGGCCTGGCTGATCTCCTTGAACTTCTCCTGCGTCTCCGGATCGGGGTTGACGTCCGGGTGCAGCTCGCGAGCAAGCCGCCGGTAGGCGCGCTTGATCTCATCCGACGAGGCGTCACGCCGGACGCCGAGCATGGCGTAAAAATCTTCAGCCACTATGACTCTCCGAGGATCTGGCCAACGTAGCGGGCCACGGCGCGAACCGCTCCCATCGTGCTCGGGTAATCCATTCGCGTCGGCCCGAGCACGCCGAGCTTCGCGACTGCCTGCCCGCCGGCCCGGTACCCGGCGGAGACAACGGACGCGCCCTGCAGACCGGTCTCCGCGCCGATCAGGACCGTCACGGACGGACTCGCGGCCTCGCCGAGGAGCCGCATCAGCACCACTTGTTCCTCCAGGGCTTCGAGCACCTCGCGCAGCCCCTTGCCGAAGTCTGGCGCCGCGAGGTTCGCGGTGCCGGCGAAAACCAGCCGTTCCTCGTGCCGCTCGCCGAGGCTGTCGAGCAGCGCGGAGAAGACGGCAGTCGCGTTCGGGCGTTCGGTGACGGGGATACGGTCCGCAAGGCCGCCCACCGTCGCGGCCGCGGCGGCCAGCTGGTGCCCGTCGAGGCAGGCGTTGAGCACGGCGCGCAGGTGCGCGATCGACTCAGGCTCCGCCACGTCGGGCAGGTCCACGGTGGCCTGCTCCACCCGCCCGGTGTCCGTGATGAGCACGAGCAGCACCCGCTGCGGGGCGAGCGAAACCAGCTCGATGTGCCGGACGGAGGACCGGGACAGCGACGGGTACTGCACGACCGCGACCTGCCGGGTGAGCTGGGCGAGCAGCCGCACCGTCCGCAGCACGATGTCGTCGAGGCTGTAGGCCCCGTTGAGGAACGTCTCGATGGCCCGGCGCTCCGCGACCGACATCGGCTTGATGCTCGACAGCCGGTCGACGAACAGCCGGTACCCCTTGTCCGTGGGGATGCGCCCCGCGGAGGTGTGCGGCTGGGCGATGAACCCCTGCTCTTCGAGAACCGCCATGTCGTTGCGGATCGTGGCGGGCGACACGTCGAGGCCGTGCCGGTCGACGAGCGACTTCGACCCGACGGGCTCGGTGGTGGACACGTAGTCCTCGACGATTGCGCGGAGGACGGCAAGCTTGCGCTCATCAAGCACCGTGTTCACCTCCTCTGGCACTCAGTATCTCCGAGTGCTAAGTCTATTGCTATTGCACCGTGACACTTGCCGGACGACAAGATGCCCCGCCGGTTCGCTACCCTTCGGTGACGAGACAAGGGGCGGCGGGCGAGGAGGGCGCGGTGCGCAGCAGGCGGTACTCCGACGACGTGCTCGCCGCGGCCAGCAGGCGCCCGCGGCCAGGCCAGCGGCCCGTGCCCCAGGTCGAGGCGGAGCCCGGGCTCGTCGTGGAAGACTTCGAGGAAAGGTTCTGCGGCGCGGTCGTCGCCTTCGAGAAGGACGCCGTGACGCTGGAGGACCGGCACGGCAACCGCCGCGCGTTCCCGCTGCCCGGCGCGTTCCTGTTCGAGGGCGAGCGGGTGACGCTGGTGCGGCCGGCC
>NZ_JBARCR010000927.1:0-2525 GCF_049794275.1 Trebonia sp. | reverse complement strand
GGGACGATCCTCGAGATCACCGGGGGAGACACCCTCGTCGACAATGTGGGCTGATGGTCCTGGAGTGGTCGATGTCCAGCACCGGTGGTAACACTCCACGACTGCGGGCGCGACTTGAACACGAGCCGCTGCACGCGAGTAGTTCGGCTGGTCATGGACGCGCGACTTCAACGCGTCTGCGACCGTCTCCGAGCGCGGAGTCAGGGGCTGGTATGAGCCTTTGACAATCACAAGTAATCACAGGAGGAGCCCCGATGGAACCCGACAGGACCGGCACTCGCGAGGAATGGCTCGCAGCGCGCCTGGACCTGCTCCGAGCCGAAAAGGAATTGACGCGCCGCAGCGACGAGCTGGCGCGTCGGCGGCAGGAGCTGCCCTGGGTGCGGGTTGAGAAGGACTATCGGTTCGCGACCGAAGACGGCGAGGCGTCGCTGCGCGGTCTGTTCGGCGGGCGTTCGCAGCTGCTCGTCTATCACTTCATGTTCGATCCGGGCTGGGACGAAGGCTGTCCGAGCTGCTCTGGGGTCACCGACGGCTTCGCCGGCAGCATCCCGCACTTCGAGCACCACGATGTCGCCTTTGTCGTGGTGTCGCGCGCGCCGCTCGACAAGCTCATCGCCTACAAACGGCGTATGGCGTGGGACCTCCGCTGGGTCTCCTCGTTCGGCAGCAGCTTCAACTACGACTTCCACGTGACGATCGATCCCGCCGTGGCACCGGTTGAGTACAACTACAAGGACCAGGCGCAGCTCGAGGCGGAGAACGTCGCCTGGCGCGACTGGTCGGGCGAGCAACCCGGCATGAGCGCGTTCGCGCGGGACGGCGACGAGGTGTTCCACACATACTCCGCGTATGCCCGCGGCTTCGACGGTCTGTGGACGATGTGGCAGTGGCTGGACCGTGCGCCGCTGGGCCGCAACGAAGGCGACGTGTCATGGTTCCACCGGCACGACGAGTACGCCGCGAGCGCCGAAGTTCCCAGGTCCGGCCACCGGCACCCCGGCCGCCCCGGGCAACGGGCCTAAACGTTCAGCTCAACAGGAGACAGCCATGAGCGCACAACCCCCGGACCTGCCCGTCACGGCTGACACGGTGCCAGGCAGGCGCGATGCCCTGACAGCCAGCCCGTCCCAGGCCGTGTCCGCCGCTAGTGGTCTCGTAGGCGCGGGGCCGCCGCTGTCGGCGACCGAGCGGACCCGGCACCGCCGGTACCGGCACCTGGGGCGGGCCGACCGGGAGTCGCTGTATTCGGTGCTTGACGCTGGGCTGGTCGCCCACCTCGGAGTGATCACCGGCGGGTGGCCGATGGTGGTCCCCACCATGTACGGGTTCACCGCGGACACCTTGTACCTGCACGGCTCGGTCGCCAGCCAGAGCCTGAACACCGCCGGCACCCCGGTATGCGTCACCATCACCCTCACCGACGGGCTGGTGCTGGCCCGGTCGGCGTTCGAGCACACCATCAACTACCGCAGCGCCATGATCTACGGGCAGCCCCGGCTGGTCACCGACCCCGGCGAACGGCTCGCCGGGCTGCGCTGCATCGCCGAGCACGTCGCGCCCGGCCAGTGGGACTACGCCCGCCGGCCCAGCCGCAAGGAACTCGCCGCCGTGCGGCTGCTGGCGCTACCGCTGGAGGAGGCCTCGGTGAAGATCCGCACCGGGCCGCCCAGCGACGGCGACACCCCGGATGCCGCGCTGGGACTGTGGGCCGGGGAACTGCCGCTGGCCACCACCTGGCAGCAACCCATCCCCGATCCGGCCCTGCCGCCCGGCATCGCCGTCCCTGCCCACATCCGCTCCCGCGCCGGTACCCGGGCCGGCCAGAGCACCAACAGCACACCGGAATCGTGACTTTGGGACAGGAGTCCCCTCGTCCAGGCCCACCAGCACGGTTGATCCGCCGGCGACCGGCCGTAGGGCCGGCTCACTCCGCCTCCAAAATATGGCCCGGCACACCCGCCCGGCACCTGTGACCACGGGAAAAGGAGAACCAGGCAATGACCAGTCACAAGATTGTGACACGGGAACAGTGGGCAGCTGCCCGCGAGGAGCTGCTCGCCCGCGAGAAGGAGCACACCCGGCTGGGCGACGAGCTCGCGCGGCAGCGGCGCGAGCTGCCCTGGGCCCGGGTGGAGAAGGAATACCGCTTCGACACCGACGACGGCACACGCACGCTGGCGGAGCTGCTCGATGGCCGCGGCCCGCTGCTCGTCTACCACTTCATGTTCGGCCCGAGCTATGCGGCCGGCTGCCCGACCTGCTCCTCGATCGCCGACAGCGTCAACGCCGTCCTCCCGCACCTGAACGCCCGGGACGTGACCATGCTGTTCGTCTCCCAGGCCCCGCTGGAGACGTTGCAGGCGTTCAAGCGGCGGATGGGCTGGAGCTTCCCTTGGGTGTCGTCGGCCAGCAGTGAATTCAACACCGACCTCGGCTTCTCCAGCAGCCGGGAGCAGACGCGCGAGTGGGCCGCGCCGATGCTTGACCAGCTGCCGCCGATCGCCGCCCGCAACGCCAGGGAA
>NZ_JBARCR010000926.1:0-3250 GCF_049794275.1 Trebonia sp. | reverse complement strand
CTCCTGGACGCTGATCTCGGCGTCGTCGTCCGCCGTCTCCCAGCGGCCGGGCACCGACAGCCTGCTCGGCGTGGCCCACGGCCCGGCCGGCTGGATCGCGGTCGGCGCAGCGGACTCCCAGGGCAGCCAGCAGCCTGTCGTCCTCACCTCCGCCGACGGCACTACCTGGCAGGCGGTCAACAGCACCGCCTTCACCGCGCCGGGCATCTCCGTGATGGGGGTGACGGCCGGCCGCAGCGGCTACGTCGTCGTCGGCAAGCAGGTCAGCAACGGCCGGACGTTCGCGGCCATGTGGTGGTCAGCCGACCTGCGGAACTGGACGGGCGGCAGCAACGGCGGCCTCGACGGGCGGCTGGAGTCCAGCGCGGTGTACGCCGTCGGCGCCACCGCCACGGGTTTCGTCGCGGCGGGCACGCACGGCGGCTGCCACACGATCTGGACCTCCGCGGACGGCAAGAACTGGAGCGTCTACGACGTGCCCAGGCCGCCTGGCGCGACCGACGCCCTGCTCCAGCAGGTCGCGGTCAACGGCACCCGCGTCGTCACGGCCGGCTACGTGGTCGACAAGGCGGGCGACGCCCCCGTCGTGGTCGTGTCGGCGGACGGCGGCAAGACTTGGAAGCAGATCCTGCTGACCGCCCCCGGCGGTGTCGGTGCGGTCAGCACGCTGACCGCGGCAGGGAATGGCTTCGTCGCGGCGGGCGTGACCGGCCCGGCGGGCGCCCAGCACGCCGTCACCTGGAGCTCGCCTGACGGGATCACGTGGTCGGCGGCCACGCCGGTGAGCGCGGGCCAGATCACCGCGCTGTCCGCGGTAGGCAGCACCGTCTCCGGCACTGCGCAGCGCGGCGCCGAGCCGTCCGTCGTCACCTTCGCCGCCCCCTGAGGACACCCTGAGGACACCCTGAGGACAAAGGCTCAGGAGCGGAGCCGGACGCCGCGGATCGAGGCGTCGAGCACCTCGGCGATGTGCCCTGAGTTGGGCCACGATTTGACCGTGACCGGTTTCGTGGGGCGCTGACCCGATGGTTTGCAACTCGTGAGCGCTGAACTCGCGCACTAGCTAGCTGCCGGACTCGGCGAGATCATGCAACCAACTGGCGCCTGACCGCCCTCTTAGGAAGCGAGGAGGTGGACATGGGCGTCGAATCGGACGACGAGTTCCGGGACTTCATGCGGGGCAGATGGTCTGCCATGGTCCGCCTGGCGTACACGCTGACCGGCGACCAAGGGCACGCCGAGGACATCGCGCAGGCGGCGTTCTCCAGTGCCTACTCGGCCTGGGGGCGGGTCAGGCGGGCCGGCGACCCGGACGCGTACGTGCGGGCCATCGTGATCCACGAGAACAGCAAGCGGTTCCGCAAGCAGCGCGTCCGTGAGGACCTGCGCGCCGCCGTCCCGGAACGCGGCACCGGCGCTGACGACAGCCTGGCCGACCGGGCGGCGCTGCACGACGCGCTGAGCAGGCTCGGCCCGCGCCAGCGCGCGGTGATCGTGCTCCGCTTCTGGCTGGACATGTCCGAAGCCGAGACCGCGCGGGCGCTCAACTGCTCGGTCGGCACGGTCAAGAGCCAGACCTCCCGGGCGCTGGCCACCCTGCGCAAGAACGCCGACATCACGGAGGGCGAACTACGATGACCGGACTGCACGAGGCTCTCGACGACATCGCCGCCGAGATCACGCCCATCGACCCGCCGGTCGAGCTGGCGATGCGCCTGGGCGGCAAGAAGAGGCACAGGCGCCGCATCGCGGCCATCACCGGAACGGCTGGCGCCGTGGCCCTGAGCGCCGTCGCCGTGGTCGGCATCCCGGCACTGACCGGCCCGGCGTCCACGCCGACGCCCACTCCCGGGACGGCCAGGGGCGCCGGCATCCCGCTGGCGCGGCCGGTCCTGCTTGAGGCGCCGCAGGGCAGCGTGAAGGAGTACGGGGACGCTCACCTGGTGAACGCCGCCACGCTGCGGCTGTTCCACCGGCTCGCCTGCACCCCAGTGCCGAGCGCCCTGAGCGGCGTCGCCACCAATGACGCCTGGAAGGCGACCGTGGGCTACACCGCCGCCCAGTGGAACGCGGCCGGAAGTGAGGTCGTCTCCTGCGACGCATCCGGCGGCAAGTACGTCCTCGGCAAGGCCGTGGTCCTCGACTCGCAGGTGACGTCCGCGACGGCCCAGCGCTTGCAGAACACCGGCCAGTGGGTCGTGGACGTGACACTCAACAGCGCGGCCACCGCGGCCTTCGCGCAACTGACCACCAGCCAGGCCACGCGCTACTACCCGGGCAGCCAGAGCAACTGGAACGACGCGGCGCTGGCCTCCACCGCCTTCGTCGTCAACGGCGACGTCCAGTCCGCTCCGGTCACCGAGGCGCCCATCACGATCGGCAAGCTCATGATCGCCGGCCCGCAGCCGACCGGCTTCACCGACACCGAGGCCGAAGCCCTCGCCGCGCAACTCAGCTAGGCGCGGGGCTCAGGAGCGGAGCCGGACGCCGCGGATCGAGGCGTCGAGCACCTCGGCGATGTGCGCGGTGGCGATCGTCTGGCCGCGGCTGGCGAGCTCGGCCGAGATCTGCAGCGTGCACCCAGGGTTCGCGGAGATCACCAGCGCCGCGCCCGAATCGAGCACCGCGTCCGCCTTCCGCGCGCCGAGGGCGCGCGCCGCGTCCGGCTGGAGCAGGTTGTACACGCCGGCCGAACCGCAGCAGGTGCCCGCGTCCCGCAGCTCCATCAGTTCCAGATCCGGGATGTCGCGGAGCAGCGCGCGCGGCTCGCGGGTGATCCGCTGCGCGTGCCCGAGGTGGCAGGCGTCGTGGTAGGCCGCCCGCACCGGCACCGGGTGCCGGGGCGCGACAGGGCCGAGCTCGGCGAGGAACTCCGTCAGGTCGCGGACCCGCGCCGACAGCGCCGCCGCCCTGGCCGTCATCGACGGCTCGGCGAGGTGGCCGAACAGCCGCTCGTACTCCTTCATCGCCGACCCGCACCCGGCGGAGTTGACGACGATCGCGTCCACCTCCGCCCCCTCGAACGCCTCGATCGTCCGCGCGGCGAACCGTGCCGCCTCCGCCGTCCGCCCGGAGTGCAGCGACAGCGCCCCGCAGCACCCCTGCTCGCGCGGGATCACGACATCGCACCCCTCGGCCGCGAGCACCCGCGCGGTCGCCGCGTTGACCTGCGGGAAGAACACCGACTGGACGCAGCCGGTGAGCATCCCGACCACCGCGCGCCGCTGCCCGCGGGCCGGCACCCGCGCGG
>NZ_JBARCR010000925.1:0-2053 GCF_049794275.1 Trebonia sp. | reverse complement strand
ATCTCAGGCTCCGCGAGCGGCGCCAGCCGCGCGAACAGCGCCAGGTCGTGCCCCGGCGCGGCCTCTTCCATTCCGCTGACCAGGCCCGGCAGCTCCCGCGCGGCCACCTCGACGGCGCGCCGGGTGGCGTACCGGACGACGTCGCCGAGCGAGCTGCTCCACAGCACGTGGTCCCAGTGCGGGTGGGTGGACCAGCCCGCCACCGGGCGCAACCCGCGCGCGGACAGCCAGGACGCGAGCGCGTCGAGTTCGGCCACCGTCACGGCCGGGTCGATGACCAGGCAGCCGCCATCGGCCCCGGCGACGACCGTGGTGGTCGTCAGGTACAGCTCTGCCGTCGCCACGAAGACGCCCGGCGCGACCTCATCCACGGCGGGTAATGAGGGCCGTGGAGTCGGGGGCGCACGTTCTGGCTATATGCTCGTCCCCGGCCTGAGAACCGTCACGGACAGGTAGACGTGATGCGGCAGCGAGCAGGAGGGCAGGCTGAAGAACCCGACCGTCGCCGTGGTCTGGTTCGGCGGGAAGACCTTGATCAGGCTGGCGGTCGTCGGCTTGCACGTGGACACCTCCGCGTTCCCGTACGACAGCAGCGAGTGCGCGGTGCCGCCCGCCGGGATGTTCACCCACGCCCCTGCGTACAGCGGGTTGCGGCCCGCGGCGTCGCCGAGCTGCTTGCCGCTCGCGTTGAGGGCGGAGACGCCGGGGTAGCCCCAGGTGCGGCAGGTGTGATTGCTGGTGTTGGTGAACTCCAGCGGGTAGTAGAAGGTCCCGGCCGCCCCGTTGCCCTGGCTGAGGTTGACCCAGACCGACAGGTTCGCGGTCGTGCAGACCGGCGGGATGGCCGACGGCGCGGATGGGGCGGCGGACGCGGACGAGGTGGCCCAGACGGCCGATCCGATGCCGAGTGCCAGCGCGGCCGCGACGGCGGCCGCGGCGCGACGAGTTCCCTTGATCATTGCTTGCTCCCCGGTACCACGTTGACAGTCCTCGCGGCGATGGCTCCCCGGCGCGGGGAGCCTCACGCTTGGAGACGCCGGTGCGGGCCTTGCGGTTGCGACCAGGCATCCTTGAGGGATGGAAATCCGGGGCGCGGTCCCGACGGCGGGCCTGACCGATGGCGTGGTGACCGTCGAGGACGGAGTCGTTGCCAGCGTGACGCCGACGGACACGTCCGGGTCGTCCCGGGCGTCAGGGACCGTGATCCTGCCGGGCCTGCTCGACATCCACTGCCACGGCGGTGGCGGGCACAGCTTCGCCACCACCGACCAGGCCGAGGCGCTGGCGGCCGCGGCATGGCACGCCGCGGCAGGCACCACGGGGGTGATCGCCAGCCTCGTGACCGCCGCGCCCAGGGACCTGCTGCGGCAGGTACGCGCGCTGGCGCCGCTGGTCGCCGCCGGCGAGCTGCTGGGCATCCACCTGGAGGGCCCGTTCCTGGCGCCCGCGCGCCGCGGCGCGCACGCGCCGCGGCTGCTGCGCGATCCCGACCCGGCGCTGGTTGCTGACCTGCTCGAAGCCGCGGGTGGTGCGATCAAGATCGTCACTGTGGCGCCAGAACGGCCTGGGGCTGCTCCGGTAGCCGCCATGCTCCGCGCCGCTGGCGTGGTCGTCGCCTACGGCCATACGGACGCCGGTTACGAGTGCATGGCCCGTGCGCTGGCCGACGCTTCAGGGGACGCGCTGGTCACGCACCTGGGGAACGCGATGCCGCCGCTGCACCACCGGGCGGCGGGGCCACTAGGGGCCGCACTGGGGGCGGCGGCCGCGGACGAGGCGAGCGTCGAGCTGATCGCCGACGGCGTGCACGTGGACGCGGGTTTCACCCGGCTGGTGTTCGCCGTGGCGGCGCCGGGGCGGGTGGTGCTCGTCACCGATGCGACGGCGGCGGCGGGCATGGCGGACGGGGACTACGTGCTCGGGCCGCTGCGGGTGACCGTCTCTGGTGGCGTGGCGCGGCTGACGGCGCATGACGGTGCGGCGGGCGCTGGCGCGATCGCCGGCGGGACCAGCACGCTGCTGCAGGTGGTGGCGACGGCGCGGGCGGCCGGCG
>NZ_JBARCR010000924.1:0-1769 GCF_049794275.1 Trebonia sp. | reverse complement strand
GAGCAGACCCGCGAGATCAGCCAGCTCCGACAGACCGTCAGCACCACCATCAACATCGGGTCGGACCTGATCAACCAGGCCCGCAACGGCTTCCGCGAAACCAAGGACATCCTGGACCGGGTGCGGGGCTTCCTGCCCAGTACCCCGGAGATCCAGGACCAGCTCGAGGCCATGGACCGGCTGGAGGGCCGCATCGACGCGGAGTCGTGGCCCGACCTGTTCGCGGGCATCCTGACCATGCACGCGCTGATCGAGGCGGCACAGCAGGCCTCGGCAGACGCGCTCCTGCGGACCAGCGAGGCCGCTGACACCGAGGTGGGGTCGCGGGAGGCCGAATCCGTCATCTCTGACTACCTTCAGGGCGGTGACGGGCGATGACTTATCTAGGTGCGGCGACATACGCTGGAGGGGTGACCGCGACAGTGCCCACCGACAGCGGGCCGTCGAACGTCCGCATGACCCCGGCCGCGATCGACGCCCTGCACAAGCTGGCGCGCCCGCAGGCCGAGTCGGTCGCGCGCGCCATCGCGTCCATCGGGCAGGTGCCCGGCAACCCGGTCGAAGCACCCAACGGGAACGGGAACGGCAGGCAGTACCTGGCGATAGTTCCTGACGATGGTATGGCTCCGGTCGTCATGTACCGCGAGTCCGAGGACAACGGGTACCTGGTCACGGCGCTGGTCGACCGCGACACGTACCAGACGTACGAGATCACCGAACAGCCCGGCTTCCTGCGGTCCACCACGTTCAGGACCGCCGTCGGCGCGGTCGCCGCCGCCGCGCTCGGCATCATCCTCGGCTCCCGCGCCGGACGGTCCTCGTCCTCGCTTACTTAACGCCGGGGCCGCTGACCTCGCTGACCTGGGCGTAGGCGAGCGACTGGATGACGGTGCCCTTAGGTGGCCCCGCTGGGTTCTTGAGCTTCCGCAAGATCTGCTGCTGCATGGCCTTGGGGTACCCGGCGAGTTGCTGAGGGCTCGGGGCGGCCATCTTCGGGCCGATACCGTTGCTGAGCTGGCGGAGGCCCGTCACCTGGTAGCTGACCGGATCGAGGAGGAGCTGGTCGTAGCCGCCGTCGCCGGACACGCCGATGGCCGGGTTCCCGGCGGCGTCGGTGATGCCCTGCTGGATGGTGACGCCGGGGATGGCGGCCATCGCGCGGAACGCCGCGGCCTCGGCCTTCGGTGGGGCGCCCACGCCGCCCGCCGCGTTCCACAGCAGCAGGCCCAGGTAGTCGAACTCGAGCTGGCCCTTGTTCTCTGGCGCTTGGCTCGCGACCGGGTCGCCCGCGACGGCGTTCGCTCCGCCGGCGGCTTCCGCCGCCTTGTCGACCGCGGCGAGCAGCTGGCTCGGCGCCGTGGGCAGCGACGCCAGGGCGTAGTACGAGGTCTGCGGGGTGGGGTCCGTGTTGAACGCCGCCAGTGGGTCGCTCGTGATGTCCGCCGGAGGGGCCACGGGCGACGTGTGCACGGTGATCGGGGCGCCTCGGCTCTCGTAGTAAGCACTCTCAGTGCCGTCGAAGGTGATCCAGTTGTCACCCGAGGTCGTGCCCTGCGGGTACTGGTACCCGACGAGCTTGGAGTAGATCCACTGCCCCGGGCTTGGCGTCGTCTTCGGGGGGACGCGGCTGGCCGCGGCCGACGCGTCGCGGAGGACGCGCGCGGCGAGCACCCCCTGGCTGGGTACGGCTTTGGGGTGGCTGGGCAGCGCTTTGGGGTGGCCCGCCGGGGCGTTGCCAGTGCTGAGGCCGTAGCCGGCCAGCCCCGCGG
>NZ_JBARCR010000923.1:0-10367 GCF_049794275.1 Trebonia sp. | reverse complement strand
GCGCCGTGAGCTCGCCCTCCGCGGCGGACAGCGCTCCCGCGGGGCATTGCGCGCCGGCCGTGCCGAACCGCAGCAGCGCGGTGGCCAGTTCCCTGGCGAACAGGCCGCGGACCCGCAGCGCGCGGTCGTCGGCCATCATCTCGACGAGCAGCGCGACCGTGCGATACGCCTGCGTGATCACCGCGGACCGGGGGAACGTGCGGCGCAGCGAAGTGAACGGGATCAGCACCAGGTCGTGCCTGGCGCGCAGGTGAGCGCGTTCGTGCGCGAGCACCGCGGCTAGCTCGGCGGGGGCGAGCAGTTCCAGGGTGCCCACGCTCACGACGATCTGGGACCTGATGCCCGGCAGGCAGTAGGCTGCGGCGGCCGGGTAGTCGATGACCAGCGCTCCCGGCGCCTTCGGGTCGCCGCGTGCGAGCAGCGCGAGCAGTTCCCGCTGGCGGCGCCTGGCGGCGATCGCGTCGGCGAACGCGATCACCAGCATCCACGACAGCACGGAAAGCAGCGCGAACCCGGCGGCGAGCATCGCGAGTCGCAGGGTGGCGACCAGCGGCGGCTGGTGCGGCTGCAGCAACTGGCCCGACGCGAGCCGGCCCAGCCCGCCGAACACCCCGGCGAACCGCGTCTGCTGGCCGTCAACGCCTATCGTGAGCAGCGCGCCGATCGCGGCGAGACCGCCCGCGAGGCCAAGGGCCTGCCACAGCAAAATCGCGGCCGCCGGGGACCTACGTGGCCAAGCGGCGCGCGTCAGCACGCGCGCACTTCGCGCGCTCCCCACGGCGACCGCGGCGAGAAGTGCCGCGACGGCCAGTCCCCCCATAATCCGATCCCGCTGTCTCCCTCTGACCGCTGCCCGTCCTGCTCTCGATCGAGCCGGGACAGCGCGTCACGAAGCACGACGGCCTCCGAGCCTGACACGCTCTGCGCGAACCTGGCGAGTGCTGCGTCACGGTCGCCGGTCTGCTCAAGCGCGGTCAGCATCAGTTCCGCCACGTAGGCCTCCCGGGTCGCGGCGGGCCGGTACCGCCAGGCGCGGCCGTCCCGTTCCCTGCGCGCGAACCCCTTCTTCGCCAGCCGGTCGAGCACGGTCATCACTGTGGTGTGAGCCAGATTGCGCTGGGTGAGCCCGTTGCTGACCTGTCTGACTGTCAATGACGACTCGGTTTGCCAGAGAACTTCCATGATGGCCCGCTCAAGGTCGCCCAGCCTGTTCACGTCGTTACTGTACCGTCGAAGGCGCTTCTGTGACCAGTGGTGCGGCCTCGGACGCCAGCGGCGACTTGGCGATCTGCACGCACCCGTAGATGATCGCCGCGAGCGCGATGAACTGCGGCACCAGCCACCATCCGTCTCGTAGCACCTCGCCGAACAGGGTGACGCCGTAGGCAATGCTGATCAGCGCGTCGCCGACGGTGAGCATCGGCTGCGAGGCGACCAGGCTGCCCGCCTGCAGCGCGTTCTGCAGCAGGAAGAGCGAGCCCACGCCAGCCACCGCGACCGCGTAGATGTGCCAGCTGGTGAAGAACTCGGCCACCCCCTCGTTCAGGTCGGCCATCGCGTTCTTCAGCAGCGCCGCAGTTAGCGCGTACCCGCAGGCCGCGGCTAGTCCGAGCAGCGCCGCCCGCGGCTCGCCTCGCAGGCCAACCGCCGTGCTGATCAGGACGGCCTCGAAGGCGGCCGTGACGATCAGCGCGATCATCCAGCTCGTATCCCGCGCGGAATCGACGCCGCCACTGGGCTGCGCGGCGGCCAGCCCGCCGCCGAGGGCGACGGTGGTGATGATGATCGCGCGCCAGGGGAGCTGGTGGAGCGAATCGCGGCCCCTGAACAGCAGGGTGGAGAGCAGAAGCGTGAGCGGCAGCTCGATGATGAAGATCGGCTGGACCAGGGCGATCGGCCCGAAGGCAAGGGCGGTCGCCTGGGCTACCGCGGCGACGATCACCATGGCGATCCCGGCCAGCCACACCCGGCGGTGCATCAGGTCGGCGATCAGGGAGACGTGCATGGACCGTTCCAGCGGCACCTGCGCGGCCGCCTTGCGCTGCAGGACCGCCGCGACGGCGTTGCTCGCCGCGGTGAGCAGGGCGAAGATGACGCAGAGCAACTCGTCGACGGTTACGTGGACGTGCATCTGGTGCACGCTCACGTCGAGGGGTAGCTGCTGCACGCTCACGGCAGGTCCGCCTGATTGTCGCCCTTGATGAACGCGGCGAAGGGACGCAAGTTGGCCAGGCTTTCGCCGCGCTTTTCCCGCCACGCCCATTCCCGCCTGATGGCGGAGCCGAAACCAAGCTTAAGCGCCTCGTTGAACGACTCGTCCGAGTACGTGAGCACGCAGCCGAGCAGCCGGTCGATCTCGTCGTCGGTGATCGCCGCCAGCGGGAGCCGGCCGGTCAGGTAGACGTCGCCGGTGCGGTCCACCGCGAAGTGCACGCCATACAGCCGCCCGTTGCGCTCGAGCAGGAAGCGGTAGAAGGCGGCGTGGTTCTCGTCGGGCTGACGGCAGAAGAACGCCTCCACCTGGAGGCTGTGGTCCCCGGCGATCAGCCAGGTCATCGTGGCGAGCTTGTGCTCGCCAGCCAGGCGGACCAGGTAGGCACCGGGCTCGGGCTGGGTGTACTCCAGGCCGAGCCTGCCGAGCACGTCCCCGAGGGCGTCGCGCGGTGCCATGTCCGTTACGCCCTGACCCGTGCTGCTGTCTCGTCCATTGCACCGGTATACACCGTGGCCAGCCGGTCTACTGTCGCGGACCAGCCGAAAGTGGACGCGTGCCGCCGCGCGCCCTTGGAAAGTGCGTGCAGCCGCCGCGGCGTCCGCACCAGCCGCCTGATCGCCTGCGCCCAGTCCGCCGGGTCGTGGCTGTGCACCAGGACACCCGAGTAATCGTCCCTGACGACCGTGCGCAGCCCGCCCACGCTGGCCGCCACCACGGGCGTGCCGCAGGCCTGGGCCTCGAGTGCGACAAGCCCGAACGACTCCGAGTGCGACGGGGTCAGCACGACCGTGGCCGCGCGGTACCAGTCGGCGAGCTCGGCTTGCGGGCAAGGCGGCTCGAACCGGACGATGCCGGTAATCCCGAGCTTGGCCGCCAGCTCACGCATCCGGTCGGGATCCGCGCGCTCTGATCGCCCGCTCGGCCCGCCGACCAGCACCACTAGCAGTCGCTTGGCGAGTTCCGGATCGGCCTCGATCAGCCGGGCCGCGGCCTTGAGCACGACGTCGGGCCCCTTGAGCGGCTGGACCCGGCCGGCGAACACCAGCACCACGGCGTCCGCCGCGATGCCGAGCTTGCGCCGTATCCCGGCCTTCGCGCCATGCCCGCCGGGGGTGAAGACGCTCAGGTCCGCGCCAGGGCTGACGGTCCTGACCTTGGCCGGGTCCGCCCCGTAAAGCTCGGTGAGCTGGCGAGCCTCTTCCGTCGTGTTGGCGATCAGCCGGTCGGCCGTGGCCACCACGTCGAGTTCGCCGCGAATCCTGTCGTCGGGCTCGGCGGCGTCGCCGGCCGCCAGCGCCGCGTTCTTCACCTTGCCCAGCGTATGCATGGACTGCACCAGGGGCACGCCCCAGCGCTCCTTCGCGACCGCCCCGACCTTGCCGGACAGCCAGTAGTGCGCATGCACCAGGTCATACCTGCCGGGGTCGGCCTCCGCCTCGGCGCGCAGCACCTCGAGGGTGAACTCGCAGACCTGGGCGGGCAGGTCGGTCTTGTCGAGCTCCTCGAACGGGCCGGCGACCACGCTGCGGACCAGGACACCGGGAGAGATCTCGGTCAGCGGCGGGGTGTCCCGGCAGACCGCCCTGGTGAAGATGTCGACTTCGATGCCGCGGGCCGCGAGCCGTTTGGCCACCTCGACGACGTACACGTTCAGGCCGCCCGCGTCACCGGTGCCCGGCTGGTCGAGCGGTGACGTATGGACGCTGAGTGTGGCGATCCGTCGGGGGACATTCGGGATATTCAGGACGCGCCTAGGCACCGTTGACACAGTTGTAACCAACTCCACCCGCCCGATTCGTGTTCCCTTGCTGCTCCTGGCTTCACTACATGGTCTACCTGACCGAAGCACCGGCGCCCGGGTTGTGTTCCCCGCTGTCGGCTAGGCTGACCGGCATGGGAACGCTCGTGCTGCTGCGCCACGGTGAAAGTGAGTGGAATACCAAGGGCCTGTTCACCGGGTGGGTCGACGTAGGTCTCGCCCCCAAGGGCGCGCAGGAGGCGGCGGCCGCGGGCCGGATGGTGGTCGACGCCGGGCTGCGCCCCGACGTCGTGCATACGTCGGTGCTCACCCGCGCGATCCAGACCGCGAACGTCGCGCTCGATGCCGCCGGGCTGAGCTGGCTGCCCGTGCAGCGCTCGTGGCGGCTGAACGAGCGCCACTATGGCGCTCTGCAGGGCAAGGACAAGGCGCAGACCCGCGAGGAGTTCGGCGACGAGCAGTTCATGATCTGGCGCCGGTCGTACGACGTGCCGCCGCCGCCGATCCCTGACGACGACCCGCTGTCCCAGGCAGGCGACCCCAGGTACGCGACGCTGCCGCCAGAGCTGATGCCGCGGACCGAATGCCTTCGCGATGTCGTAGCCCGGATGCTGCCGTACTGGTACGACGCGATCGTGCCGGACCTGTGCGCCGGCCGCACGGTCCTGGTGGTGGCCCACGGCAACTCGCTGCGCGCGCTGGTCAAGCACCTGGACGGGATCAGCGACGCGTCGATCGCCGAGCTGAACATTCCCACGGGGATCCCGCTGCTCTACGAGCTCGACGCGTCGTCCCGCCCGCTGCCGCCTGGCGGCCGGTACCTTGACCCGGAGGCGGCGGTAGCCGCGGCCGAGGCGGTCAGGAACCAGGGCCGCTGACTGCCCTGTCTTTCGCGAAGGTTGCTCTTGTCTGTACGACATCTGGATGAAGAGAGTCTGCCAGGTGAACATCCGGAAAAGAGTGAAATTTACCGTAACCTCCCGATTGTCGGCGACCGCCCCCGTCCGCATACCATCAGATACGTGAGTGTGGACTGGTCACACCGGTGTGCGTCGGCGCGGCCGACCGCATCATCGCTGGTCCGGAACATAACGTGGCGCTGAGGACACGGAATGGCGCCGGAGTAGGGCAGCCGCGAAGCGCACGCCTGCGGGCGGCCCAGCAGCCGGCCAGGCTGCCGCCTGGCATTGCCTCGGTCCTGTCAGTGCTTTCCTCGTCCGCGGTCGTCGTGGACAGCGAAGACCGGGTGCTGCGCGCCAGCGCCGCGGCCCGCGCGTTCGGCATCGTCAAGGGCGACCGGCTGATGGTGAGCGAGCTGCTCGCCCTGGCGCGCCAGGTCCGCCGTGACGGAGAGATCCGCGAGGGGGAGTTCGAGGTCCCTGTGCCCAGGTTCGGCGGCCGGACCACCAGCTTCGCGGTACGGGTCGCCCCGCTGTCGGGGACGGTCGGCGGTGGCGGCCTCGTCCTGCTGCTCGCCGAAGACCAGACGGAGAGCCGCCGGGTCGAAGAGGTCCGCAGGGACTTCGTCGCGAACGTCAGCCACGAGCTCAAGACCCCGGTAGGCGCCCTCGCCCTGCTCGCCGAGACGATCGAAGACGCCGCCGATGACGCCGACGCCGTACGCAGGTTCGCGGGCAGGATGCGCCAGGAGGCGGCCAGGCTGACCTTCCTCGTGCAGGACCTCATCACGCTGTCCCGCATCCAGGCGGCGGAGCCGGTCACGGACCCGCACCCGGTCGAGGTGGACGCGGTGGTCGCCGAGGCGATCGACCGGTGCCGGATGAAGGCGAACGCGCGCGGGATCACGCTCGCCTCCATCGGAGTCCGCGGGCTGAGCGTCCTCGGCGACGAGGACCTGCTGGTGACCGCCCTGCGGAATCTGCTGGAAAACGCCGTGGTCTACAGCCCGGAACGCACGCGGGTCGTGGTATGCGTGAAGAAGCCTGGCGACGGCGGCGTCGAGATCAGCGTGACCGACCAGGGCATCGGCATCCCGGAACGTGATCTGGAACGAATATTTGAACGCTTCTACCGCGTCGACCCGGCCCGTTCACGGGCCACGGGCGGCACCGGGCTCGGGCTCGCCATCGTGAAGCACGTGACGGCCGCCCACGGCGGCCGCGTTACTGTGCGGAGCGTGGAGGGCGCGGGCTCAACCTTCACCCTGTGGCTACCCTTGCGGAGCGAGCATGACGGCACGAGCGCCGATCGGGTCCGCGCCTAGTACTTCCGCCCTTATCCCGTCAGGAGGGACTTTCGTGACACGCGTGCTCGTGGTCGAGGACGAGGAGTCGTTCAGCGACGCGATCTCGTACATGCTCCGCAAGGAGGGGTTCGAGGTGGCCGTCTGTGCGACCGGTCCCGATGCGCTCGAGACCTTCGACCGCACCGGCGCCGACCTCGTGCTGCTCGACCTGATGCTGCCTGGCCTGCCCGGCAGTGAGGTGTGCCGGTCGCTGCGCGAACGGTCCAGCGTGCCAGTCATCATGCTGACCGCGAAGGACAGCGAGATCGACAAGGTAGTCGGCCTGGAGCTTGGCGCTGACGACTACGTGACCAAGCCCTTCTCCTCCCGCGAGCTCGTCGCCAGGATGCGCGCGGTGCTGCGCCGCCGCGGCGATGTCGAGGAGGTAGCCGAGGCGACGCTGGAGGCGGGCCCGGTGCGGATGGACGTGGAGCGGCACGTGGTCAGCGTCCGCGGCGCCCCTGTCCAGCTTCCGCTGAAGGAGTTCGAACTGCTCCAGGTGCTGCTGCGCAACGCCGACCGGGTGCTAACCAGGATGCAGCTCATCGACCGGGTGTGGGGCGCGGACTATGTGGGTGACACCAAGACCCTGGATGTCCACATCAAGCGGCTCCGCGCCAAGGTCGAGACCGACCCGGCCAAGCCGCGGCACATCGTCACCGTCCGCGGGCTTGGCTACAAGTTCGAGTCGGTCGGCTGAGGCCCCGGCGAGGGTCGCCGGCTACGGCGCCGGCGGGGAGTACGACGAGAAGTAGTACGACTGCGCCTCCACCGGGACGTCCAGCGTCACCGAGCCCGCGTGCGCGAAGTCAAGGGTAAGCGGGACGGCCTCGCCGCCGGACAGCGGCTTGGCCAGGTCGTTCAGCACGAGCTGCGGTTCCGGGCCGGTCAGGTTGACCTCGGATTGCACCGGGATGCTCACCGTGCCGCCGGTCACCTGGACGCTGGAGGCCCAGCCCGTCGCGTGGACGCCCGTCAGCTCGTCGTCGCCCGTCCCGCCGTTGTAGAACGAGAGGAACAGGCTGGCAGACGAGCCTGCCGGTACCGCCGAGCCGAGCGGTGCGCCGAGCACGAAGACGTCGTTGATCGATATCCCGTTAAAGGTGGTGCTCACGCCGGGCGAGGCCGGGTGGAACTCAAGCGTCGGAGCGTTGTTCCCGGCTTCGCACCCGGCGATGCCCGAGATCAGCAGGGCCAGAGCGGCGATCAGCAGCCCTTTGGCGAGGGTTTTCCGTGAACTGCGGACCACGGCGGATGCCTCCTCGGTAACGGTGACGGGATTGTGGATTCGCTCCCGTTACGACCACCTGGCCTTGCCAGTCAACTACAGGCCGTAGAAATGCTAGCAGTACCGTTTCCGCGCCCCTCGGGGGTGGCGTTATTGTTTCCGCGCTCTTCTCCGCGGGACGTGAGTCACCGGCCGGGCCGGGTCAATTCGCGCAGCGCGGAGGTGAGCTGGAAGCCCGCGGGCAGGTCCGTCCGGACCAGCGCGGTGGCGTCGCTGTAGACGAGCAGCACGGTGAGGCCGGCCGGGTGATACGCCGCGCCGAGCAGGTTGCCCGCGTCGTAGACGGCGAGAGCGGCGCCCTCGCCGTACTGCGCGGTCAGGTCGGCCAGCTGGGGCATCGCCGAGCCTGACGCGACGAAATAGAGGCTTACCTGCGCCTCAGTCGCCTGGTCGGCCAGGCGGCGCAGCGCCGGACCGCAGTCGCAGCCGGCCGGAATCAGCGCTAGCGCGGAGCTCACCAGGTTCCGCGCCGGCACGGCTTCGCTGTCGATCCTGACGTTTCCGGCGGGCAGTTCGGTCAGCCCCGGTGGCGTGCCGGCCGCGGCCTGCGGATTGCTCACGGTCGGCGCCTTCGCGGGGCTGATGGTCATCACCGAGAGCATCGCGCCCGCGAGCATCGACAGCGCGACGCAGGTCGCGATCAGCGGCAGGATCGCGGCCTGCCCGCCGAGCCCGCGCCGGTTCAGCGGTCCGAACAGGCGCATGATCCGCTGCCGCCGGCGCTTGGCGCGCAGCTCGCGACGATAGGCGAGCACATCGCGGTCCAGGTCCCTGGCGTCGTCAGGGATCACGATGTTCACCGGGGGCAGGCCGCCGTCGTCCCGCCCCGGGCCGCTGGCGAAGCTCACTGGCACCTCTTCTTGCTGCGGCCGCAGGCTACGGACCCTCTTCCTCCAGTATGGGCCAGCCGGGACCGCCTGCCGACCCGCGGGACCCGATTTCCAGATCGGGGCAACATCGTCGGGTAGACTGGGTATCTATCGCACCTGCGACAAACGATAACCGTGGTACTGGCGGCCAGCCTCCGGGCATGCCGTGCCCGGCTGGCTAAGGTGCCTACCGAGCACTGGTATGCTCGAAATTCGCGCATTGACCTGCGTATTCGCCAGCAGGGGCATTTTATCGGTGAGCCGGTTCGTGGTAAGATAGCCTTCAGCGGAAGGGGTACTTGCCAGATGTCTTTTAAGGTCGGCGATACCGTCGTTTATCCCCACCATGGGGCAGCTCGCATCGAAGCCCTCGAGACTCGCACGATCAAGGGCGAGGATAGAACCTATCTGGTCCTGAAGGTCGACAAGGGTGACCTGACCGTACGGGTGCCCGCGGACAACGCGGAACTTGTCGGTGTGCGGGACGTGGTGGGACAGGAAGGGCTAGAGCGGGTGTTCGAGGTGCTCCGTGCGCCGCACACCGAGGAGCCCACGAACTGGTCGCGGCGGTACAAGGCCAATCTGGAAAAGCTCGCCTCCGGTGACGTGAACAAGGTCGCCGAGGTGGTCAGGGACCTGTGGCGCAGGGACAAGGAGCGCGGGCTGTCCGCTGGAGAGAAGCGGATGCTTGCGAAGGCCCGCCAGATCCTGGTCAGTGAGCTGGCGCTGGCAGAGAAGACCAACGAGGACAAGGCCGAGGCCCTCCTCGATGAAGTGCTCACGAGTTAGGTTCGTCGCTCTTCGGAGCTAACAGTGGTCGATGAGCCATCGCCCGCACTCTCAAGCGGGCGGTCGCGCATCGACCACGTTCGTTTGGTGTCACGGCTCGTGCCGGTAGCCTGCTGCGGTGGACAGAATGCCGCGGGTTGGGCTTGGGGTCGATGTGCACCCGTTCGAGGCTGGGCGGACGTTGTACCTGGCCGGACTCGAGTGGCCAGGCGAGACCGGGCTGGCAGGCCATTCCGACGGCGACGCGGCGGCCCACGCGGCCTGTGACGCGCTGCTGTCGGCTGCCGGGCTCGGCGACCTTGGCACCCACTTCGGCACCTCTCGTCCTGAGTGGGCGGGCGCGCCTGGTGTCGCGCTGCTGCGGGAGACCGCGCGGCTGGTCGCCGCGGCGGGATTCACCACGGGAAACCTTGCCATCTGCGTGATCGGTAACCGGCCCAGGATCGGGCCGCGGCGGGCCGAGGCGATCGCAGTGCTGAGCGAGGCGCTGTCCGGTGCGCCGGTAAGCCTCTCGGCCACCACGACCGACGGGCTGGGGCTGACCGGCCGCGGCGAGGGCATCGCGGCGATGGCTACCGCCCTGGTCCTCCCGGCCTCATGACTTCGGCCGTTTTGGCCGGCTCGGTCACTCCTCCTCGTCGTCCCCTTCGGGCGGCATCGGGGTGGAACGGACGCGGTTGAGCCGCGGCACCGCCGCGAACGGCGCCGTGGCGAACGGCGGCGCGTCTTCGTCGATGACCTCGCCGGGCAAGGTAGGCACGCGGTCAGGCTCGTGGAATCCGCTGCCCGCGCCGCTGTCCCAGTAGTTGTACGGCGTGGTCGCGGCGGCGTCTTCCCGGTAGGTCGCGTAGGGCGCCGCGCCCCCGCCGTTGCCCGCCGCGACGGGCTCCGCGGCCGGCTCAGGCTCTGCGGCCGGCTCTGGCTCTGCGGCCGGTCCAGGCTCCCACGGGGGCGCCTCGTCCGCCGCGGCGGCCATCACCGGCTCCTCCTCGACGGGCTCAACCGGACCGGTCTCACCGGCGGCGTCCACGTCCGCGACCGCATCCCTGGCATCGGCGTCCGCCTCCTGCGCGACGGGTGCCTCCGTGATGCCGGGCTCGGGAGCGTGGACGCCGGCCGCAGCGGCCGGCTCTTCCGGCTGGGCGGTCTCATCCTGCGGTACGTCCTCGTCCTGCGGCACGCCGGCGCCTTCCGGTGCCGAG
>NZ_JBARCR010000922.1:0-1648 GCF_049794275.1 Trebonia sp. | reverse complement strand
GCTGCGGGGCGCGATCACCGGCCTGCCGGTCGCCGGGTTCAGCGGAACGCTGTCTGCCGGCGGAAGCGTGTTCGGCGGGATCGACGGCGCGGCGCGCGGCGTGGTGCGGGCCAAGACCGGCAACCTGGACTCCGTCGCCACGCTCGCCGGGCTGGTCTACGACCACAGCGGCGCGCTGCTGATCTTCGCGATCATGGCGCCGCAGGTGCCGGACGCCGGCCTGCTGACGACCGCGGCAGGGGCGATCGACAGCGCCGCGGCCGGGCTGGCGGCCTGTGGCTGCCGGTGACTCGGGCGAGCTCAGGCTCGCTTCGGTGACCTCGGGTGACCTCGGTGCGCCGCCACAATCGCCTCGCTAGTCGTGGTCTGGTCTGCCACCATGCCCGGCCAGCACGTACGGTAGGAGGGTGAGTAGCGCACAGATGATCGACTGGGACCTGGCGATCTCGACCGGCGTCCGGTTCGCCAGGCAGGGGCCGCAGGTCAGCCTCGCAGACGCCCGCGCCGTGGTGGCCGAACTGCGCGGCCTGACCGCCGTGGTGCAGCAGCCAGTCCGTGACGTGACCGGGCTGACCAGCCAGGGCTCGGTGGGCCCGGTCGCGGTGGTGGACCGGCCCGGATGGATCAGGGCGAACGTGGGCGGGTTCCGCGTCGTCCTCGAGCCGCTGGCGGAAAAGCTCTCCGAGCGGAGCAACGTGGTGCCGGCGGCGGGATCCGTCGTCGGCGTGGTCGGCTCGCGGGTCACCGGCGTGCAGGCCGGGCTGATCCTGGCGTACCTGTCCTCGCGGGTGCTCGGCCAGTATGAGCTGTTCCTGCCGCCTGGCGAAGGCGGCGTAGCGGGCGGGAACGGCTCTTCGTCGAACGGCGCGGGCACGGGCGCGCCTGGTGTCGGCCGGCTCACCCTCGTCGCCCCGAACATCGTCATGGTCGAGCGTGAGCTCGGCGTCGAACCGCACGACTTCCGGCGCTGGGTGTGCCTGCACGAGGAGACCCACCGGGTGCAGTTCACCTCTGTGCCGTGGCTGCGCGACTATGTGCAGAACATGATGTCCGAGTTCCTGCTGGCCTCTGACCTCGACCCGGGCGCGATCGTCGAGCGGCTGCGGGCCGCGGCGGGCGCGGTGGCCGGGGCGGTGCGCGGCGGCGACGGCGAGTCGCTGGTGGAGGCCATGCAGACCCCGGCGCAGCGCGAGCTGCTCGACAAGCTGACCGCGGTGATGACCCTGGTGGAGGGCCACGGCGACTACGTCATGGACGCCGTCGGCCCGCAGGTCGTGCCCTCAGTGGCCGACATCAGGGAAAAGTTCAACTCACGGCGCGGCTCGGCGGGCCGGATGGAGCAGATCCTGCGCCGCATCCTCGGCATCGACCTCAAGATGAAGCAGTACGCGGAAGGCGCGCGGTTCGTCCGCACCGTGGTGGAAGAAGTGGGGATGACCGGGTTCAACCGGGTCTGGACGTCGCCGGAGACGCTGCCCACCCGCGCCGAGATCTCGCACCCTGCCGACTGGCTCGCCCGGGTCGGCTGACGTGGGTCCGGCGCCGGCCGTCGCTTCGGTCCGCAACGCGGTTCGCGCGTGCGTCACCGACCTTGCCCCCGGCGACCTGGTGCTTGCCGCCTGTTCTGGGGGGGCGGACTCGCTGGCGC
>NZ_JBARCR010000921.1:0-6489 GCF_049794275.1 Trebonia sp. | reverse complement strand
CCCTGGCCGCGGGCGACCAGCCGCCGCGCGGTCTCGATGTCCAGCGGCCACGACGGCGGGCAGCGCAGGTCGTCCTCGCTGAGCCCGGCACCGGACAGGATCTTCCGCACCCCGTCAACGTGGAAGTCCTCACCGGAGTGGCTTGCCGCGGCCAGCGCGAGCAGTTCGGAGTCCAGGCCGAGCCCGCAGCGGAGCATCGCCGCCGCCTGCAGCGGCTTGTTCGCCGACCGCGGGAAGACGGGCGTGTTGGCGCTGCCCGTGGTGAACGCGAACGTGCCGTCGGCGGCGAGCGCCGCCACCGCGCCGCGGTGCCGGGACTCCACGAAACCGGACCGGACGACCTCGGCGAGCACAGGGTTCACGGCAACGTCTGCCGGGGACAGCTGTTCGAGGGTCACCGCACCATTATGGTCCGTATCGCCCGTTAGGCTGGCATTTCATGCGAGCAGTCGTGCAGCGGGTGACCCAGGCCAGCGTCACCGTCGACGGTCAGGTCACCGGCGCGATCGACGAGGGCGCCGGACCGGGGCTGCTCGTGCTGGTCGGCGTTACCCACGACGACAGCTCCGGCATTGCGGGCAAACTCGCCAGGAAGCTCTGGGGCCTGCGCATTCTCGACGGCGAGAAGTCCTGCGAAGACCTCGGCGCCCCGCTGCTCGTCGTCAGCCAGTTCACCCTGTACGGCGACACCAGCAAGGGCCGCCGCCCCACCTGGCAGGCGGCCGCGCCAGGTCCGGTCGCGGAGCCGCTGGTGGACGCGGTCATCGGCGAGCTCAGGAACCTCGGCGCGCACGTCGAGACGGGGCAGTTCGGCGCCGACATGAAGGTCGCGTTCGTCAACGACGGCCCGGTCACGCTCATCCTGGAGCTGTGACGCGAAGAAACGGGCCCGTTCGGGATAAGGAGAAAAACCTCAGCCCGCGGCGACCTTAGCCCTGGTCAGCCCGGCCTGCTCGCACTGCGGGCGGCCGAGCAGCGATAGCTTGTCTGACGACGCGTACGCCGAACGGCAGTAGTCCACCGCCTGCGACCCGCAGTAGTGGATCAGGGCGCCGCCCATGGTGTTGGGGATGTTGAAGTTCACGCAGCCGTTCGCCGACGAGCCGTACTGGTCGGAGCCGACCGCGCTCCAGATGCCCAGCGAGATCGCCGCGGCCAGCACGACGCCGAGCAGCGAGAAGACGATCATCTTCCCGCGCCTGGACAGCCTCGGACCGCCGGACAGCTGGTCCGCGCCGAGCCTGGTCTTGCTGTACACCATCGCCCCATTGTAGGAGTTACCGGTCACGACGCGAGTGTGCCGTCAGAAACAGAAGCGCGGGTGTTACCGTCTGCCCATAGCGCGTCGCAATGGAGCGAACCGCGCTCGAGACGGAGGTGACGGTTGTGGTTACGCGTGACACCGCATGGCCGGAGGGGACGCCGAGCTGGGTCGACGTCAGCGTCGGCGACATTCCCCTGGCCATCGGCTTCTACAGCGGCGTCTTCGGCTGGGAAGTCATACAGGGCGGCCCGGAAACCGGCGGTTACGCGATCGCGCACCTCGACGGCAGGACCGTCGCCGGGATCGGGCCGAAGATGGGGCCGCCCGACACGCCGACCGTCTGGACGATGTACCTGGCGACCAACGACGCGGACGCGACCGCCGCCAAGATCAAGGGCGCGGGCGGGCACCTGCTGATGGAGCCGATGGACGTGATGGACGTCGGGCGGATGGGGATCGCGGCCGACATCACCGGCGCCGCGTTCGGCATCTGGCAGGCCCGCGCGCACACCGGCGTCGGGCTGGCGAACGCGCCGGGCGCGCTCACCTGGAACGAGCACCTCAGCCGCGACTTCGAGGGAGCCAAGGCGTTCTACGCGGCGGTGTTCGGCTACGAGTACGGGGACATGAGCTCGGACGAGTTCAGCTACGCCACGTTGCTGCTGGACGGCCACGAGGTCGGCGGCATCGGCGGCTACCCGGACGGCACCCCGGCGGACATTCCGGCGGCCTGGTCCACGTACTTCGGCACCGCGGACACCGACAGCCAGGTCGCCGCCGTGACGAACAACGGGGGCAGCGTGGTGCGGCCGGCGGCAGACAGCCCCTACGGCCGGCTCGCGACCGTGGCCGACAACCAGGGCGCGGTCTTCAGCCTGATCTCGATCCCGCCGGGCGGCGAGTGACCGCCTTACGCGCCTAGACGCCCGCGACGGGCGGCGTCCCGTGCGTGTGGAACGAGTCGATCGTCTTCAGGCCCCAGGCCTGGCCCTTGGCGCGTTCGGCCTGCGTCCAGGTGACCGTCTCCCAGTCCGGCGCGAACACCAGCCGCCCGACCGCGTTGCACAGCTCGATCCTGTTGCCGCCCGGCTCGTACAGGTACAGGAAGAACGTCTGCTGGATCGCGTGCTTGTGCGGCCCGGTCTCGATGAACACGCCCTTGTCCAGGGCGATGTCCGCCGCGCGCAGGATGTCCTCGCGCGTGTCGGTGCGGAACGCGATGTGGTGCAGCCGCCCGCGGGTGCCGGTCCAGTCGTTGGTGTACACCACGTCGTAGCTCTTCTGCGCGAAGTGCGTCCACACGGCGGAGTAGGTGCCGTCGTCGAGCTGGATCCGCTCGGTGATCCTGGCGCCGAGCTGGTCCACCATGAAGTCCCCGCAGGCCGCGGAGTCGACCGCCAGGTAGTTGACGTGGTCCAGGTACCGGACGCTGACCCCGCGCCCCGGGTAAGCCTGCGCCTGGTTCTTCAGCGCCGGCGCGAGTTCCGGCGGCCGGACGCCCGCGTACCACTCGGTCTCGTAGTACAGGTCCATCTCGTGCCCGTCCGGGTCGTAGCAGGCGTAGGTCGGCCCGATGCCGGGGTCGCCGTCCTTCCAGCCGATCCCGAGCCCGCTCGCCTCGATCGCCTTGACCCGCCGGTCGAGCGCCTCGGCGCTCTCGGCGCGCATGCCGACCCGTGCGATGCCCGACGTGTGGTGCCCGGTCAGCTTGATCGTGTGCCGCTCGTAGTCGTCCCAGGTGCGCAGGTAGACGGAGCTGCCCTCGCTGCTGACGACGGTGAGGCCGAGCACCTCGGTGAAGAACCACACCGACTTGTCGAATTCCGGTGTGAGCAGCTCTAGGTATGCCAGGTGGGCTATGTCGTGCAGCGGGGGTCGTGACATGGTTCTTTTCTCCAGGCGTAGCTATCTGGGCTATCTCGGGAAGACGGTGCCGTCGAAAAGCTTGCGCGCCGTGCGCACCACGCCGGAGCGCAGCACCTTCGGCGGTGTCGTCGTGGTGTCGAGCTCGACCTCGACCTGGAGCGCCCCGCTGGGGTGCTCGATGCTCAGCCGGTGGCTGCCCTCCGGCGGCATGACGGCCAGGTCGCTGCCGACCGCGCCGGGGAGCATGACCGCGGTGCCGACGCTGACCGCGCCGAGTACCCCGATCGACTCGTGCACCCGGACCGGGATGAAGGTCCGCGTGGCGATCGTGCCGCTGCCCGATTCCGGCGCGGCGACTAGCGAGATCTTCGGGACGGTGGTGCCGCTCACGTCGCCGAGGCCCATCGCCTTGCCCGCTTCCAGGCGCAGCTCCTGGACCTTCTTGTTGAGCTCCTCGTCGGCCTCGAGCTCCTTGACGGACTCGTAGCCGGTCTTGCCGAAGCTGCTCGCGGCGACCACGACGACGGGCATCCCGTTGTCCACGCAGGTCACGGTGATCCCGTTGAACGTGTCGGTGATGTTGCCCGTCGGCAGCACGTTCTTGCCCGGCCCGTCGTCTTCGAAGTTGAGCACGATCGGCGCGGCGGTGCCTGGTACCCCGTCGATCGCGGTGTCCCCGCTGTACCGCGGCATGCCGTCGGGGGTCGGGAACGTGGCGGTCACGATGCTGTCGGTGTTCACCATCCGGATCCGGACGCTGGTCTGCTCCGGTTGCGCGGCGACCAGGCCGCGCTCGACGGCGAACGGGCCGATGCCGGCCAGGATGTTACCGCAGTTCTGCTTGTCGGTGACGACCGGCTGGTCGACGACGACCTGCAGGAACAGGTAGTCGACGTCGACGCCGTCCGTGGCGCTCGGGGAGACCACCGCGACCTTGGAGGTGAGCGGGTGCGCGCCGCCGATGCCGTCGATCTGCCGCGGATCCGGGCTGCCCATGACCCGCAGCAGCAGGTCGTCGCGCTCTGCTGGGCCGGCGGGCAGGTCGCTGGCGAGGAAGTACGCGCCCTTCGAGGTGCCGCCCCGCATCTGCATGCAGCGGATGCCGTCGCTCATGGTTTCCCGCCTCCCGCTAGCTTCCCTCGCCGGCCCGCTTGACGTACTCGGCGTAGCTGATCCGCTCGACCTTCTCGAGCTTGGGCCGCAGGTTGTACATGTCCACGCCGAGCGCGCCGTCGGCGAGCTGCTTGCGGTTCTTGTCCTCTTTGGCGACCCGGGCGGCGGAGGCGGTGACGGCCTTGTCCACGTCCGGGCGCGGCACGACGCACACGCCGTCATCGTCGGCGACGATCGCGTCACCCGGCCTGATCAGCTGGCCGCCGATGATGACGGGGACGTTGACGGAGCCGGGGGTCTCCTTGACCGTGCCCTGCGCCGAGACGTGGGCGGTCCAGGCCGGGAAGTCCATCTCCCGCAGCTCCTGGGTGTCGCGCAGCCCCGCGGCCATCACGAGGCCGCGCACGCCGTGGGCGCGCAGCGACGTCGCGAGCAGCTCGCCGAACGCGCCGTCGCTGTTCGGCGATGCCGTCGTGATCACCACGATGTCGCCAGGCCTGGCGTACTCGACCGCGGCGTGGATCATCAGGTTGTCACCCGGCCAGCACAGCACGGTCAGCGCGGTGCCCGCGACGCGGGTGCCCTGCTGGTTCGGCCGGACGGCCGGGCCGAGGTAGCCGGTACGGCCGATCGCCTCGTGGACGGTGGCGACGCCGTATTCGGCCAGCTTGGCTACCTGGCCGAGATCGGCACGCGGTGGGTCGGTGACGATGACGTTCAGCATGTCTGGGAGCCTCGGTTTCTCTCAGTCACTGTGTATTACGGAGCGTGCAGACCTTCGGTTCGGGTTCGTCTCCGGAATGCCGGGCGCCGCGGGTGGCATTCCGTCGCCGACGGCCCGCAGGGTCTTGATGACGCTGTTCAGGTGCCGCCGGACGGCCTCGTCCGCGTCGGCGGGCCGGCGGCCGGCGACCGCGTCGATGATGGCCAGGTGCTCGGGCAGCGACTGGCTGGGGCGGCCCGGCCGCTGCGCGAGCTGGAACTGGTGCCTGACGAGCTGGGCGTGCAGCCGGTCGAGCAGGCCGACCGCGGTGGCCTGGCCGGAGATGGCCCCGACCCGGCGGTGCAGCTCCCTGTTGAGCTCGGAGTACTTCAGCGGGTTGCCGTCGGCGACCGCGCGCTTGAGCTGTTCGCCGAGCTCGCGGAGCCCGACGGCCTCCTCGTCGGTGATGCGCTCCGCCGCCTTGACCGCGCACAGCGCCTCGAGCGCCATCCGGCATTCGGTGATGGCGACCGCCTCGGCGGTGCTGACCACCCGGACGCGGGCGCCCCTGTTGGGGATGCGCTCGACGAGGCCATCGGCGGTAAGGTCGAGCAGCGCGGCCCGCAGGCTCTGCCGCGTCACCCCGAGCATCGCGGCGAGCTCTTCTTCGACGAGCCGCTGACCAGGGGCGACGTCCCCGCTCAAGATCGCCTGCCGGAGGGCGGCAAGCGCGTGCGTCCGTGCGGGTTCCCCAGCCTGAGGACCGCCCGGCGTAGGTCTGGGCATGCCCGGAGGCTACGTAACCCGCGCTTTCATTGTCAACAATCCGTCGGCCCAGGTCGCGTGATGTGTGGCAGCCCACGGACACACCCCGAACCAGGCTGTGGCCCCCCACAGCCGCCCGCCCCGTCCCGCGCCGCCCCGTCCCGCGGCCCCGGCTGCCGCATTAACCCTGGCTTTTCATGATCACGAAAGAAAAATCTCCTATGCGCATACTTTTCTTACGTCAAAACGGAATCACCCCTATTGCGGAGGTTTCGCGGGCCCTGAGAATTGCCGTTTCAGGGGAATTCTCGGTGTGATCCGGATGCGCCGGGCGGCCCCTGCGTGGCAGCATGGCGGCATGACATGGCGGACAGCCGGCGGCGGGATCGGGTCCATCGCGGCACGCGCCGCGGAGGGCGCGGAGCGGTCCGGAGCGCCGAGTCGGCGGCTACTCGCCGGTAACTTTACGGGTTTCTCCCAGCCGACCCGATACTTGATGGCATTATGTTACTTTTCCTCACATTTCTGTTCTGCCCGGAACGTCGGCGGACCGAGGGGCCCCCGGCATGAGCGTACGACGGGGATCTTGACCGTATGGGCTGGTGCACCACGCATGACCTGGACCGTTTCCTGACGGAGGCAGGCAGCTACCTCAGTTCACGAGCGGCCGAGAACATGCTTCTGCTGGCGGCGGCGCAGTCGGTCGGCGACGCCGACCAAGACGCGCGCCCGGCTGGCGCGCGCCTCGGTGGCCGCCACGACGCGCACGCCCCGCAGC
>NZ_JBARCR010000920.1:0-5885 GCF_049794275.1 Trebonia sp. | reverse complement strand
TCACGGCCCCAGCCGGACTGCTTGTATCCGCCGAACGGCAGTGCCGCGTCGAACACGTTGTAGCAGTTGATCCAGACGGTGCCGGCCCGGATCTTCTTGGCCAGGGCGTGGGCCTTGGAGATGTCGCGGGTCCAGATGCCCGCGCCGAGTCCGTACTCGCTGTCGTTGGCGATGCCGGCGATCTGGTCCAGGTCGGTGAACGGCGAGGCGACCAGGACGGGACCGAAGATCTCCTCGCGGACGACCTTCATGTCGGGGCGGGTATTGGTCAGCACGGTGGGCTCGACGAAGTAGCCGCGGTCGCCGAACCGGCCGCCGCCCGCCAGCGCGGTGGCGCCGTCGGACTTCCCGGACTCCAGGTAGCCGGTCACCCGGCGGAACTGCTCGTCGGAGACCAGCGGGCCCATCTGCGTCCCCGGCTCCATCCCCGGTCCCATCTTGATCGACTTGGCGATGTCGGCGACGCCGTCGACGACCTCGTCGAAGCGGCCCTGCTGGACGAACAGCCGTGAGCCGGCGACACAGCACTGCCCGTGGTTGAAGAAGATCGCGTTGGCGGCGCCCGCGATCGCATCATCGTCGGCGTCGTCGAAGACGATGTTGGGGCTCTTGCCGCCCAGCTCCAGGGTCAGCTTCTTCAGGTTGCTGGCCCCCGAAGCCGCGACGATCAGCTTGCCGACCTCGGTGGAACCGGTGAAGGCCACCTTGTCGACATCATTGTGCGCGGCCAGGGCTGCGCCGGCGGTCTCGCCGAAGCCGGGCACCACGTTCACCACGCCCTCGGGCACGCCTGCCTCAGCGATCAGTTCCGCGAGCCGCAGCGCTGTCAGCGGTGTCTGCTCGGCCGGCTTGAGGACCACGCAGTTACCGGTGGCCAGCGCCGGGCCGAGCTTCCAGGCGGCCATCAGCAGCGGGAAGTTCCACGGGATGATCTGCCCGATCACGCCGAGCGGCTCGCGCAGCGTGTAGGAGTGGAAGTTGGCGCCCGGCATGTAGGGTACCGAGATGTTGATCGTGTTGCCCTCGATCTTGGTGGCCCAGCCGGCCATGTAGTGGAACAGGTCCGCAGCCAGCGGCACATCGGCGGCCTGCGCCACGCCGAACGGCTTGCCGTTGTCCAGCGACTCCAGCTGGGCGAGCTCGTCGACGTGCTCGAGGATGAGATCGCCGATCCGCCAGATGATCCGCCCGCGCTCGGACGGGGTCATCCTGCTCCACGGGCCGTCCTCGAACGCCCTGCGTGCCGCCCGCACCGCGCGGTCGATGTCTTCGGCGTCTCCTTCAGCGATGTGGGCGAGGGTCTCACCGGTCGCCGGGTTGGGAGTCTCGAACGTCTTGCCGGACGCGGCGTCGACCCACTGCCCGTTGATGAATAGCTGACGACGGGCGCCGATGAAGTTTTCGACATTCCGGTCCAGGGTTACAGTCATGAATGCTCTTCTCCCTTGGTTGCGCGGTGGGCAGCCAAGGATCGCGGCCAGCCAGCACGTTACAGCGCATGTCTACGTTGTAGACCTACATCATCAACCTACAACGTTGACAGTGGGATGCCAAGCTGGTGGACCGGCATTTCCCGGCATGCGGCTGCGCAGGAGCGCCGCCGGCGGCCTGGGAGATGGCAGCTTCCGCCGGCCGTGGCGCCGCGGACGAACTACACCGTAGAGCTACAATTCGTTTCTATCTGCCCGGCCCGGAGGGAAAGGTGTTACCGCATGGCGCCACCGCCAGCCGACCGTGATGACGGCGACGCTAGCGCGAATCCGAATGGCAGGATTACCCGCGATGTCGTGCTGGCCGCCGCGCTGGAGCTGATCGACCGGGACGGGGTGGGCGGGCTGTCCATGCGCAGGCTCGCCCGCGTCCTGGGCCGGGATCCGATGATCTTGTACCGGCATGCGCCGAATAAGGCAGCCCTGCTCGACGGCGTAGCCGAGATGGTCCTCGCCCAGCTCAAGGTGGACCCGGCCGATCCTGACTGGGCCGGGCAGCTGCGTGCCGTGGCCCGCGGCTACCGCGCGCTGGCACTGACCCACCCGAACGTGGTGCCGCTGCTGGTCACCCGCCCGCTGGCCACCCCACTCGGGCTCCGCCCCCCCGGCACCCTGCGCCCGCTCGAGGACATCCTGACCCTGCTCACCCGCGCCGGGTTCAGCGGACCCGACGCCCTGCACATCTACCGGGCCCTGTTCGGATTCCTGCACGGCCACGTCCTCAACGAGCTGCAGGAACTCATCGAGAACCCGGACGAAACCGACGACCTGCTGCGGCTGGGCCTGTACCGGCTGCCGATCCGCGAATTCCCCCTGCTGCGCAGCCTGGCCCCCGCCCTGGCCTCCTACGACGGCGCCACCGAACTCGAGCGCGGCCTGGATATCCTCCTCACCGGCCTAACCGACTCGCTGACCCCCCGCCCGGCCGCGCAGCCGCGCCCCGGCCCCCCGGCCGATGATCGTCAGCGCGGCCGCTAGCACCACCTCTCCCGGATGATCGTGCCGTCCCGGCCCACGTCGCCGACGGCGGCCAGCCGATGATGCGGTCCCTGCCTGGCTACCTCGCACAGCGCCGGCGGTGCCTGCGGCAGATGGACCAGATCAGCGGGGCGTACCGCTCGACGAGCGTGTCCCGCGCTTGCTTGTCGCGGTTTCTCGCGCGTGCCATAAGGTCTGTGACCGACGGTTCATCGCTCATCGGCTTGAGCCTCTCGGGAGGTGCGGCTATGTCAGGGTGGGTGCTGGTCCAGGAGACCGGCAGGTTCCGGCTCGTCACGCGTCCTGGTGATGGCTCAGGCCCGGCCGCGGCGCGGAGGGCCGGAGCACGGCGTGCGCCCGGGTTCATGTCTCCCGGGAATAGGTGCTGCTGGGCAGAGCAAGGACGGATGAAGATCAGCCGGAGCAGTCGCGGTGAACTGAGCGCGTGATCTGTCCTGGGGACGGGTCTGCCGGTGTCTGGCGAGTCCGGGCGGCCGGCCAAAATCCCGTCGTGTCATAAGGCGGTCTGGCGGATCCGGCCTCGTGGGGCGGGATCCGCCAGACCGCATTGCCGCGCTTTCCCCGCACGGCTGTCACCCCCGCTGCCCCGCCCGGCTGGTCCGTGACCTTTTAAGAGTCGAGGTAGACGGTCAGGGCGGCTGGGTTGGCCTGCGCGCTGCCGGGCAGCAGCTTGACGGTCACTTCCCCCCGCGCGCCTTGATAAGTGCCGGTGCCGCCGGTGACCGCGAGGGTGAAGGGGTTACTCTGCTGTTCCACGCCGGCCACGTCGATGGTCCCGCCGGGCAGGATCAGGTCTGCGTGGAGCTGCGCCTGGGTTTTCGACACCGAGATGATAGTCACCACACCGCTGCCGATGCGGTTGCCGCCGCCGGAGCGAGCGTAGGCAGGCTGGTTGAGAATGGTGAGATCACCGATCCCGCCGGGCTTGCCGGACAAGTTGAGGGCCGTGCCGGTGCCGCCCCTAAGGTAGACCGTGACGGTGCGGGGGTGGGCGGCCTGCTGCGTTGAGGCCGCGGCCTGACTCGGGGCCGCAGCGCCTGCTAGGGCGAATGTTCCCGCCACGGCCACTGCTCCTGCGCCCGCCAGCGTCGCGGCTACTTTCTTGTTCATGGTCTCTTCCTTCCTGGTGCGTGCCTGACTGCGATGTCGACGCTAGGGAGACCGGACCGGCGTGTCTTCGCCCGGGCGAACGGAGTTATCCCAGCCTGCAGACCTATCTTCAGACCGGCTGTGTCTCCTCCCGCGGGAGGAGACACGCGTCGGCGTATCACGTCTGGAGAAGGAGGCACCCGAGATGCCCGCGGGCTTACCGTGAGAGCATGTTCCGCGACATTAGCCGGATTACCCGCAATGCCCGCGTGCGGCGGGCTGCCGGTGCGGCGCTGGTGGTCGCGCTCGCCGCCGAGGCGTGGGTCGAAATCTGGCTGAGCAACCCGGTGGCCAACGGGTGGGGCGGGCCGCGGGTGTTGTCCAGTGTCCTGGCGGTGCTCGCAGCCGTGCCGCTGTTGTGGCGGGTGCGGTACCCGTTCCCGGCGCTGCTGGCGACGCTGGCGGTGGTAGTGGCCCTGACGGGCCTGATCGCTCCGCGTCAGCCCCCGCTAGAGCCGGCCATCGCGCTGATGATCTGCTGCTACTCAGTCGGCGCTCACGTGCGGGGGCGCCGCACCTTCCTGCTGGTACCCCTGATCGCCGTAGTCGCGCTGGCTTTCGGCCTATCGGGCTGGCAGACGCTAGCGAACAATGTCCAGGCGGCGGTGGCGTTCGTGCTGGCCTGGGTGATCGGCCGGATCATCCGCACCCTGCGGCGGCGCACCGGGGAACTCGAGGACGTGACCGCGCAGCTGGTAGAGGAACGCGAGGAGCGCGCCCGCCTGGCGATCGCGACTGAGCGCGCGCGGATCGCCCGGGAGCTGCACGACGTCGTGGCGCACAATGTCAGCGTGATGGTCATCCAGGCCACCGCGGCCAACCGCGTGCTGGCGGGCGACCAGCAGCCGGTCCGAGATGCCCTCGGGACGATCGAGACGGTCGGCCGCCAGACCGTCGATGAGATGCGCCGGCTGCTCGGCATCCTGCGCCAGAACGAAGAACCTGCGCTGTCGCCGCCAGCCAGCCTCGCGCGCCTGGACGACCTGATCGAACAGGTCCGCGCCGCCGGCCTGCCGGTCACCCTGACCGTCGACGGGACCCCGCCGAGCCCGCTGCCCGCCGGCGTCGATCTTTCCGCCTACCGGATCGTGCAGGAAGCGCTCACCAATACTCTCAAGCACGCCCAGGCCGGGCACGCTGACGTACACGTAAAGTACCGGCCCTGCGCGATCGAGCTGGCCATCACCGACGACGGCACTTCGCCGGATAAAAGCAGCGCAACGGGGCATGGCCACGGACTGGTAGGAATGCGCGAGCGCGCCACGCTCTACGGCGGCAGCCTGCACGCGGGGCCACGTCAGCCCGCCGGGTACCAAGTCCAGGCCACCCTGCCGTTCGAGACGTCCCGCGCATGATCGACGTCCTGCTGGCCGATGATCAAGAACTCGTCCGGACGGGATTCCGGATGATCCTGGAATCCGAACCCGGCATCAAAGTCGTCGGAGAAGCAACCACCGGCCGGGAAGCGCTCACCCTCTCAGCCCGACTGCGGCCAGCCGTGGTGCTGATGGATATCCGCATGCCCGAACTGGACGGCCTGCAGGCTACCCGCGAGCTAACGGCCCGGAATCTCGCGCCGCGAGTCGTGATTCTCACCACCTTCGATCTCGACGAGTATGTCTTCGAAGCCCTGCACAGCGGGGCCAGCGGATTCCTGCTCAAGACCGCGCCCGCGGACCAGCTCCTGGCCGCCGTCCGCATCGCCGCGGCCGGAGACGCGCTGCTGTCCCCTCCCATTACCCGGCGCCTGATCGAGCACTACGCCCAGCAAACCCGCACCCCCGCGCCAGACCAGCAACGCCGCCTGGACCAGCTCACCGCCCGCGAACTTGACGTGCTCAAACTCGTCGCCCGCGGCCTGTCAAACCAGGAAATCGCCCAGGCACTAGTGCTTGCCACTACCACCGTCAAATCCCATGTTGCCAGCCTGCTCGCAAAACTCGGCGCCAGGGACCGGACCCAGCTTGTCATCCTCGCCTACGAAACCGGCCTCATCCAACCCGGCGCCCAATAACCCCGTTAGCAGCAACCCTCGTTTCCGCTGAGGCCAGAGCCCGCACACAGAAGCGATCCAGGTCAGGTTCTGAACCGCCCGGCTAAACAAAGGCGAGAAGCGACGATGGCACCAGACAGCCAGAACCTGCGCTGAGACCGGACAACATCTTCTCCTGAACAGCAATCCAGCAACGCCGTATCGCCGACCGCCAGATGCAGATCAGGTCGACCGGGCAGCAGACCAGCGATCTT